>CACSIN010000022.1 GCA_902705835.1 BD1-7 clade bacterium | reverse complement strand
GGTATATCGTATGCCGCCAAAAGGTTTCGCGTAAGCTTTCTAACAGGTCGAATCCAGCCCAATGATTTACCGGTGTAATCCAGCCATTTACGTGATCCATCATTGTCTGCAACTACGTGTAATTCGGGGCCATGTGCCGAGCGCAAAAATACACGCATCAGCTCACCGACCGACGTTTCCTCTGGTTGCGTCAGAAAGAAACACTGGTTGTTAAGGTCATCTTCATGAGCAAGGTNATCTAACCCATTCACGACATAATCGACGGGGACAATATTCAACTTCCCACCCGCAATCATCAGGCTATGCATCCATTTTGGCAAACCGCTACTGATGCTTTTAATGGCTCTAAAAAAATAATAAGGCCCATCGACTTTATCGATCTCACCGGTTTCTGAATGCCCAACCACAATGCCGGGCCGGTAGATCCGCCAAGGCATATCTTTTACTTTACGCACTAGCCCTTCAGATTCATGTTTGGTTCTGAAATACGGGTTCTCCATATTGCGGGCTTCACCGAACATATCTTCGGTAAACGTACCGCTATAGAGCCCGGCAGCAGCGATCGAACTGACCTGATGGAAACACCCGCTTTTGAGTGACCGTGCCAGATTAATCGCATGAGCAGTACCTTCTATATTGGCCTTAATCTGCTCATCGGCGCTGGCTTTGATATCGTAGATCGCGGCTAGGTGAAAGAAATGATCTACCTTGCCGATAAGTTTGTTACGATCGGCCTCGCTCAACCCAAGGTTTTCTTCGAGTAAATCACCCACAACGGGAATCAGTTGTTTGTCTGTAACACCCAACTGCGCCGCGAGCTGTACAACTTTTTGCGTCGATTGCTCACGACACAACACATAGATATTGCCACCTCGATCCAATAGTTTCTCAATCAGAAAACGACCGATAAAACCTGTGCCACCGGTAATGAAGTAGTTCATTGAAACAACGTCCTGTGTGTTTTAGAGAATGCGGATTTGCGAGTATGTCGATGCATGCAAGATACGACCTCCCCAAATGGTAGCAAGTTTCGACAAAGGCCTATTGGCTTAAAACGGAATCGAAAAGGCAAAACTGCAAGTAGGGATGAAAACTGCCAAACCTAGCTTGGCTCCATCAAGGTGGAACAGAACGCGGGGAAACGATTATTGCGACGTCTCTAATCGATCTTCTTTTTGCTGAGAATATCCAACCGCTCTTGCAGCTTAGCAATATCGGCTTTGATCCCCGCCTTTACGCTATCCTCCGATTCACTCAGCTTATCTTCGAGTCGCTGTATCTGCATTTTGTAGCGTTTTTTCAATGTTTGCATATCTTCGGCTTTCTGTGCTTTTTCAAAAACCACGTCTTCTGCCTGAATCGTGCTTTTATCAGCTTGTTTTTCGTAGTATTTGCCCGGCAGTACTTTTGCATCCGACGGCAATGCTCGCTGATTCATAAAGCTGGGGGAGACAATTTCAACATCATGTTGATGCAACGACACTAGAATGCACCGGTGCAAATCAGAACGTGCAGAAATCAATCCTTTAGGGTCTTTTAACAATCCGTTGGCCCGATACACGATGGAGAAATCGTCCAACGAAACAATCTGCACAAACGGATCTTCCAATGATGCTTCAACAATGGCATCTAACAGCAGCTCTTCAACATGGCGATGGTCGATGTCATAACCGAGAGATAACGATGCCGAAATCAGCGCACCGCTGCCTGAAACAACAGACACCGGCTGACTAACGACGTAGGCATTGGGCAAAGATACTAAACGACGATCTTCTGTTTGAATCTCCGTATCGAGTAGCCCCCGTTCAACAACCTTGCCTGAATGCTCGCCAATAGTGACAAACGTGCCGGTTGTAAAAGGTCGTGTCACACGCAACATAAATCCGGCCATGATATTGGAAAATATCGTTGTTGAAGAGAACGCGATCACCCCCGAAAGCGCAATACCGATTAACGTCAGTATCTGGTTTCTGGTGCCCTCAGTTATTGGCAACACCACAACAAAAATCACAGCGCAGATAATCGTCAGCACCAGCATACTCAATTGACGTGTCAACATGCTTTCATTGCCATGCTGACGATGCTTGGCAATCAGAAAACGATGCACAACAAAAAGAAATCCACACAGCACCACGGCGGTTGTTATCGAGGGGAGCAAATGAACGAAAGACTGAATAAAATCCGTTAACGGTGGCATGTGAAAATTATCCTTCCTTGAATGATCGAAATGGCCTTTGGATGACAAGAGTACACTGCCGTCAGTGTGTTTGATCTCAATGCCAATTAATACGTTTTGCACCCAGTGAACACCGGTGTGTGGATCGTGTAAAAATACCGAGGAGCGCGATCAATTAGGTTGGTCTGCCCTTCAGGATTCGAACCTGAGGCCTTCCCCTTAGGAGTGCGTTCTAAGTCATTGAGAAAACGCCAACGCAGCCGTAACTCATTGTTTTCACTTACATTGCACTTAGGTGAGCTTAGCCTATTTTTCGAACTCAGTGTCCCAAAATTGTCCCAAATTTTGACACCTTCGCGTAATCGCAACTGCTTTAAGTATAAGCCCTAGAGCAACATTAACTCACGGCAGCAAACTGAACTAGCCACAACGAAACCAAGCACTAAAACACCCTTCTCTCTCATTTTAGAAGCGTTTATTCTGTATATATTCACTTTAGAGCAGTACATACGTACCATAACCGACCAGTCTGTGATGTTAAAGGAGCTAACACTGTGGCTAAAGTCATGCATAAAAGGGCTTATACAGCTGAAAAATATGAGTCATCTCTAGATGAATCGTTCAAGGTTCTACTGTCCCAAGAAGTTGCCAAACGTAACCTAGATATCAACGCTCATGAATTGTTCAATCAGCTACTCAAGGAAGAACGAGGAAAACGGCTCTATATGGCGGGAGAAACCCGCCCCGCTTCAGGTTTACGCCTTCACCTAGAAGCCGAACGAGCTTCAGGCCATTCAGCGAAGCTCTGGCGCGGCATGAGAAGTCAAGCAATCACCAATGGTACTATAGCGACAAAATAATGTGGCCATGAAACACACCACGTTGTTGCTGCAAGGGCTTACCAGGCAGCACAAGCAAGAGAGGTTATTTTCAATGTTGGCATCGGCATCAATGATCATCGAAACGGGATAAACCTTGCCCGGACCCCACATCGATCACTGCATGAAGGGACGTTATATTATCTCAAGGTTAACAACAAGCTTCTGTATAGTTTCTCATCCCTACCCCAAGAATTTAACGCGAAACAAAGACAAGATGCCGTAGGCGATGACCTAATGGACATTGCATACGAAATCGAACAAGGTATTTTCTAACATGAGAGTCTTTCAATATTTCGGCGGCTCGGATAGGAATATGCTCTTCGTACCGGCTGAAAGCACACTGGACATCAAACCATACGACCGTATCTGGAAAGAAGGTTGTCTACTTCGCCTAGAATCCGAACTAGGCAATCAACGGCTCTATAAGGGTAATCCTCTCAATATCCCAGACATCAGCTACTTCGTTGCAGGAGGCGTAATTGTTAGCCCTAAAACTGTTGAACTGATGGGAGATTATTTGTCGAAGTTTGGCGACCTTCACCCGATAACAGTTGAGGGCAATAACTGGTTCACCTATGACATTACAAATATTATTGATGGCGTGGTAGACAAAGAAAATAGTTCATACTCAAGACGTGGATTACTCCGAAAACCTGCTTTCAATCTCGATAAACTTCCCAAAGATCCTCAGGTATTCAAGATCGAAGATGACAACCGAATAGGCATCTACCTCAATCAGCCAACTACTGTGAGCGATACACTTTACTCCCTAGGCGTAAAGCTTGGGCTGGAGGTTGGAGATGAACCTCAACTCATTTGGGAAAACTAAACCGAATTTTCACCCGTTCGATCTGCATCAAAAATTCCACTAATTCGAAACGTAGGCACTCCAAGCCTATATCGGAGATGAACCCCAAGATATCGCAGAAGAAATTGAAGACGGAATTGAAGAAGGAATTTTCTAGAATGCGCACCCAAAAGGTATATCAGCTCTACTTTGTCTCAGATGACAATATGATTTTCATACCCGCCGAATCTACCCAAGGTGAAAAATCGTATCCTGAAATGTGGAGAGACCCGATCCAGCTCAAACTGGAAACAGCAGAGTGCAATAAAAAAAATGTAGGCAGCAAGCCTTTAGCACAACCCGATATCAGCTATTTCATTCCGGGTGGCATCATTATTAGCCAAAATACCGTCGATAAGATTGGGCAATATCTCAAACAATTCGGTGAGATACGTCCAACAAGTATTGAGGGTAAACAATGGTATGCCTACAACATCACCAACGTGCTTGAAGGTAGTGTAGACATGGCATCAAGCCGATTAAGTCGTAGAAACAACTCTCTGCGAAAACCCGCATTCTTTAGCGATAAGCTGCCTCTCAATTCCGAAGTATTTAAAATCGAAGAAGACCAGCGAATTGGGATCTACATGAATTCTTTTGATAATGGCGAAACAACGGTTTGGACCTTAGGGAAATCATTTGGTTTGAGAATGGGCGTTCCACCATCGTTAATATGGGAAGAGGAACAAGACGATTGAAATGCACGCCATTATCGCATACTGAGCCAGCTCGATTCACCGGCCCAGAAATCAGTGTATTATCGCCCGGTTTTGAAATACAACCGTCTCAACAAAACGAATTTCAAAGACATAAAACCCTTGGCATCCCCCAGTAATCTGGGAACTACTTTTCACTAACATGCAATGCACAAACATCTGCAAGGCGTGCCATAACCTGCTGAGCGCCCGGCAGAACACTACTCAGATTCGACGTTTGCCAACCACTGATTTGTACACGAACCAGTTTTATTTTTCCGTGAATTACTTCTAACCAAATTCCGTACATATAGTTTTTCGGGACAGCATTATCTTCGAAAACACCGTGATAGAGATATCCCTTCGATAGCCGATGATTTCCTTCAATCACCGCAAGACGCTCGGCATCCAAAAACAACTCACTTTGTAAGATTCGAACCTCAAAATTATTTGCGAGTATCTCGAGCGAATCTACTGATGAAATCAACAAAGGAACATCCGTTAGCATAGGCAATCCCTTCATCAAATCACCATTGAAAACAGCGGCCGTGCCAGAGAGGTTTGCTGTTGTGAATTTAAAGTACTGCTTGTCAGGGTTCAATAGGCTTGTTTTTTCAAGCTTGGTCAACGGCGGCAATACGTCTTCCGAGCATTCAATCCATGCCTGTTCAGCTTGCACACATACTGCAAAAAACGAACTGGTCAAAATCAAAACGATACATCGCCACTTTCTCATTCGCGACTGACCTTCATCTTCGCCAGCTGCGTTTTAAGCCGCAAAACTTTCATTGTGTAGTAATTTCCCTGAACCAGCAAAACAGCATATAAAAGATAAAACAGTACATCTTTTATATGCGGCGGCGTTGAATGCCATTGAGTGACCACAGCAAAGATAATCACAAGATGAATAACTAGCGCTTTATAATTCATGGGGATCTCAATAGTGCGCCGAAGCTCCCATTGTCGAACGATTTCCCACCTCTTTATTAATTCTTGCTTATTGAAAAATAAAGCTCCCCAGACAACAACAACAGCGATCGATGCCTTACTTATTTTGCGTTGCTTCCAAACCTCTGAANTAAGTTCCTTTCCCCCCACAACAGAAGCGGTTACTCCGATCAAACTCGCAAGCTCATCAACCGCCGCATGGAATGCCTGATCTGCCATGAGTTCTTCATTAGACAATGACCAAATACCCCACTGTGGATTCACCAACGCAACATCCACAACCTTAGCGTGAAGGACTCTCGCGAGATGCCGGTTGGGCATAGAATGCAATAAAGACATCACATCAATTTTTTGAAACCGATCGAGATGACGATAAAGAATCGTTCCGGACATTGCATCAACGTCACGTCTTGATACACCAGAAACTAGGGTAGGGCTAATCTGCCAATCTCAATGCTTGCGCTTGAGTTGACGAGGGCAGGTTATAGGGAAGGTAAGTCGCACCAAAATCAGACATTAGAAACTCCTTTTCAATCTAAATCGTCCATTTCCTTATGCGAGCCATAATACGTCCCAGCTTCATGCGAAGCAACTCAACTAACATATCGATTCTGATGAGTTGGATTTAGTTCACAAACCGAATGGGTCTGCTGAAAAAGTGCGAACTGCCGCTCCGACACTTAAACAAACGCCTCAAGCTATCGGCGTGGTAAATTGCGATCCGCCTCATATCCAAAGTCACAGACAGCGTCATTGAACATGTGCTTGAACCTGGTAATCCCCCCGTTAAATAACAGGGTTCAAAAGTAGAATGTTCTCGTAAACTACTCGCAGGAGATTCTGCATGAAAAAATCCAAATATTCAGACAGTCAAATCATCGCGATCCTTAAACAAGCAGAAGCTGGTACACCTGTCCCCGAAGTTTGTCGGGAGCATGGTATGAGTTCCGCGACCTTCTACAAATGGCGCACCAAATACGGCGGTATGGATGCGTCTCTCATGGCGCGCATGAAAGAGCTTGAAGAGGAAAATCGTCGGCTCAAAAAAATGTATGCCGAGGAACGTATGAAAGCGGAGATCGTACAGGAAGCCTTACAAAAAAAGTGGTAAAGCCTGCTCAACGCAGGCACATTGCGACTGCTATTGTTAGAGAAAAAGGCATTGCCGTGAGGCTAGCTTGTGCAGCCGTTGGTATCAGCGAAACCTGCTACCGATACACCGCCAAGCTGAACGATGAAAACATCGAGATTGCCGACTGGCTCATGTACTTAACCGATGAATACTCTAACTGGGGGTTCGGCTTATGTTTTTTGTACCTTAGGAATGTAAAGGGCTTCAGGTGGAACCATAAACGAGTCTATCGCATTTACCGAGAACTTGAGCTCAATCTACGGATTAAGCCAAAAAACGGTTAAATAGGGAAAAGTCAGAACCACTGACGGTTCCACAGGCGGCTAGTGAGAGTTGGTCAATGGACTTTATGCATGATCAACTGAGTGATGGCCGCAGCTACCGCGTATTCAATGTCATTGATGATTTTAATCGAGAAGGTCTCATCATGGAGCCGGACTTCTCATTGCCTGCTGGACGTGTACGCAGGTCGTTGGATCAACTATTGGAATGGCGTGAAAAGCCGCAGCAAATTCGTTGCGATAATGGCCCCGAATACATCAGCGATATATTGGTGGGTTGGGCCAAAAAACATGACATCAAATTAGCTTTTATCCAGCTAGGCAATCCACAGCAGAACGCTTATGTTGAACGATTTAATCGCACGGTACGGTACGATTGCTTGAACCAACATCTCTTCAAAGATATTGAGGATGTGCAAACACGCACTACACAATGGCTATGGCATTACAATCACGAACGGCCTAATATGGGCATCGGCGGCATCACTCCCATACAGAAATTGTTAGCCGCATAGCGCTCTACTTTT
>CACSIN010000021.1 GCA_902705835.1 BD1-7 clade bacterium | reverse complement strand
CATTAAGCATTTTCCCATTGTCACCAACGCCGCATCGGTAGCGATTAACAACGAGGTATTTGAAGCTGTTAATACTCTGCTGGGGAATATTAAAAACTCGATACACGGAGCCTATCATGCCGTGAACCCGAAACATTTACCGCGTTACCTCGCTGAATTTTGTTATCGCTTTAATCGACGATTTGACTTGCGAGCACTCTTACCGAGGTTCATGAGTGTCGCTGTTAGAACGCCACCTATGCCAAATCGGTTGTTAAAACTAGCTGAAGCTTATGGGTAATCAGGATCTGTTTTATCGGAATGATTTCATTCTGGGAATACACGCATAAACCATTTAGTGCGCATCAGTTTGGCGATATTAGCAAGAGTAAAAGATTAGCAGCATTTTTAGAGTCAAAAGATATTTTGTATTCATACAAAATCGACCATCTTAAACGTCATTGGGTTAGTCCACATATCGAAGATAGAGACTTAGCGAGAAAGCTCATGGAAGAGTTTGAAGGCCAAGATAGACCATGAAAAAAGTAAGTGCTAAGGCAATCGCAGTTACAATTACTCCGCTGATGATATTAATAGGCTTGAGCGCCGCATATATTAAGTCATTTCCATTTAGCTATGATGATTTCGATTTAAATCGATAATGGTTTAGTTGGGTTAAGTGAGCTTGATTACGTTCTAAATCATGATACAAGAAAGATACAAGAAAGATACAGAATAATGATGGGCAATCTTGTGTTGAGTTTTATGCATTAAAAGATGGCCTTACAATCAAAGTTTCCTGTAGATAGAGGGAAGTTTTAACAAGCGCAGACACGCTCGAAAATGCGCTGCATTTGCTACACCTCCGCCCTCTTGATTACTGACTAATTGTGGCTTCTTACGAAGGGTTAGGATGTTAAATTGTGGTGAAAGAAACAGCTGAATGGCAAAGGCTACTCGATGGCGAATAGCCTTTATTTATGAGCATAGAAGCAATTTCTCTCGGCTAAACAACTGAATTCAGCGCCATTTAGCTCTGTGCAATTGATCCTATACGATGTTTGATCTGCTTATGTTTTACAGTGAAACAAGCCCCATCTCCATGGATGAGATTTGCCCAACGTAAGATGCAAAAATAAGTCTACCTAGAGGCGATGAAACATAGCCTTTTACTGGCGATATAACGACACCTCCGAAGGGTGTATCCATACCTGTCATATCAGCGCCACCAAGCCACCATGTATTTCTAGTGCTATGCCCTTGGCCAATTAACACATTTTTACATTTTATGGTTTTTTTGCCGTGGGTAAAAATCAGTGTTCCGGTGAAAGCAAAGTTAAGTTTGTCGGGATACTTGCTACTTGAGCTACAGCCAACAACACTGCCGCCGTCGGATTTATCTTTGAACCACTTCGCGACATCTTTGGAGCCTTTTCTTCCTGCTTTTACTATTAGGGTTCCTGAATCAGATGTTTCGTCTGTTGATACACCTTCCCAAGGTTGCCCTTTGGTTATACTGTAATCGTCCAATTCAAACGTAAAATCGCTAATCCCTGCCATACTCAGCGTGAATTCGTTTTCTCTTAACTTCGCCATTATAGATTCCTTTTTTTCATAGTTCGCTGTTGTATATAAATGGTAGTGATTCCATTGATAAATTCGATATTTTGTAAATTTTTTCGCTTCCGTATCGTTAGAGAACAGCACACAAGGTCTAACGATTAACAGGCTAGAAGATAAAGGGGATCAGGGTTGCCTGAAACTACTGCCTCATGAATTGGCACGTAGAGAATCAACTACCCTGCCCCCGCAATCTCGCCCAACGTTGCTATGGTTGTTAATTGGCGTTTGTGCGGCTCAATCTTTTTGATTGCCTTAGTGCAATGATAGAACCCAGTATCAACAAGAAAAAGTGACCGCTAGAGCCAGCAGCCGGATTCGGTGGGAGGTTAGGTACTAATGCTTGAATGGGCCCAATGGAATTAGAACTAGTGTTTTCGGGGAAGCCATTATCATCGGCGTAACTGACATCAACGGTAATACTGTTACCGATGTCGCTATTTGCGGTAATGTACGTATTTTGATTGGTTCCAACGTCAGCACCGTTAGATTTCCAGAGGTAAGTGACGCTGCTAAATCCATCGGCATCCGTCACGGTCGCGGTAATCGTTTCACCCACCGACGTTCCGCCTGCGATTGCAACAGAGCCCGCAGTATTTGAATCTTGAATGAGAAGAAGCCCAGCTTTGCTTGCATACCCCGCAGCATTCGAATAGGGGTAGGATTGGTTTTCTTGTTGGCCAGCATGGATAACCGTTAGAGTCTGAACACTATCACTCGCATAAAAAAGCACTCTGTTGGCTGTTTCGCCAGGATGCGTGTAGTTCGTCCAGCCGCCCTGATTAGCATAATGTGTCACTGATGACGACGCAGGCAGTAATGCCTCTACCTCTGCGATAGTAGCCCAGTGAAAGCCGGGAGGCAGTTCATAGTCTGCCGCTATATCCGAAGATAGGTGGGCTTGGGTAAACACCGCATAAAATAGGGGTTCGCCTGTTGATATTTGACGAAGGCCGCCAAAGTTATCGGTTTGTAGCCACCAATCACTCAAGGGAACTTGAGCCGCATTGGCGTGTAAACTGAAGAGTAAACTCGTCAGAAGTAGAGAACTTATTTTTCGTAACATCAGGAGGCGCTCTTAGTTGGTTTATGATTGGTGGTCAATTACGAGGTCAGAGTCATTGATCATCTTTGAGTAACGCCACGGACACAGTATTCACACAAAAACTCACCCCAATCAGTGAAAATCTCACAAGTACATCGTCATGTGAGATTTCAATCAACACGACGATTTCATAGCAAGATTCAATTTAAGCGTTACGTGCGGCATAGAAAATACCCGTACTACCGAATGTCCAATATTTGGATATATTTGTCCAAATATTGAATACGATGCGAAAAACAAGCCTGTTCACGCTATTGATTAAGGTCTAACCCCTGCAGACAGGAACCAGCTCAAATAACCCGCTGAAAGGGCAAAGTTGTTGAAACCACCTGCTTATGAATGGATTCGCAGATCATCAATTACTCTGCGTCCATGACCCTCAACGTCTTTCGATTCTAGGGCAATGATTGCCACCAACAATGCATAGGCTTTGTCACCTTGATCTGAATACAAGGGATTACTAATTTCTATGGATAAAGTAAAAGTCTGGTACAAAAGAAGCGGGAAACCATGGACATACACTTGCCATATATCTGGTGGTGGTAGAGAGTCTCAATGGATTATGTATAGTCACATTATGAATTCGTGCGGTAAGTGGCTTGACTACAATAAGTTGAAGCGGGTTGGAAATACGCTAACCGTTTCTGCGAATTCGGTGGCCGAGCCAGCAACAGTAAAGCACTTAATTTACCCAAGTCATAACAAGGCCAAGTGCGCTCGAACACTGCGTGTGGTAAAGCTCCGCTTCGCTGCGGCCCGTGTTGGTGGCGTTAGGAAATATAGGAATAGAATGGATATTCGAAAAACAATATATTTAACCGTTTCGCACGCATTGGTAGGTGCAGTCGGTTTTGGAATTGGCATTTACACTCTGCCTATTCTTACCGCACCACCTGCGCCTAGTGAAATTGAAATAGAGCAAACGTCCTCACAAGCCAAGTATAGAGCTGAGTTTAAAAGAGACTTAGCAGGTAGTGATGCATTCCACTGGGGAGAAGGTGAGGTTTCGCTTGGCGATAAGTACATTACCCTAAATGGCGAGCTTGCTCCTGGCCCGGATTATAAGCTCTATTTATCACCTGAGTTTGTGGAGACAGAAACAGAATTTGAACGTCTAAAAGATTCGATGAAACTCGTTGGCGATGTAAAAACGTTCAAAAATTTCACAGTAGACGTTGCGCCTAATATTGATATTTCGAAGTTCAATACGGTCGTGGTTTGGTGTGAAACGTTTAAAGAGTTTATTACATCAGCAAAATACCAGTAAATGGGCAAAGCGGCACAGGCGAATGTGCACTAAGTTAAGCCCTTCTGGCGGGGCTTAGCTGCTTTACAATACAGATTATTCGCCATCGCGATTCAAGGAGTCAGGGCTGTCGGAACAATTCCTTTATGAATCTGGAATGACTCTGCCCCCATGATCGATCCCACGTTCTCTGTGAGAACAATTCTAGACTTCCTAAATTTCATCCCCCTTGCAGCACAATATGTCTAAAGCCTGTCGAAACTGGGTGTTTCTTGATTACTTTGGACGTGCGCCATGCCGTTTATCACTTGTTCTAATTGCCACAATCAAATTGATAGTAAAATCAATTCCTGCCCACATTGTGGTGAGATGGCGAATCCATGCCAGTCGAAATACGATTACAATCTATGGATGGCCGAACAAGCGATTGATTATGTGCACAATACCATTCAGCTAAAACCATTTAATCGAGCAGAAGGCATCAACAAATTTTCTGACGAACAGACTTCAGAGTATTTGCATGAGCTTGTAGATGGTTACCGAGTAAAGCGAGACAGCATTTATAGCGAAAAGGTCGAACAAATGAAGGAGGCAGGGCTTCCGTGCAACGCTCATCAATTTGAGCGCATGCGACTATGGACTACGGCTTCCCATATGCTGGCCCAGTCCAAGGAGAAATTAGATTATAACGATCGGATGCTAAAATATGCGGGGTTTTCCAAAAAATATGGCGCTGCCGGCAACTGCTTTGAACACGCAGCGGTCGCCTTTTCTTATTTGGCAGGAAAAGGGGTTCGCAATATTGCTCACTATTGTTTTGAGGAGCCTTTAGACCACCATTGGCTGGTATTTAACACAACAGGCAAACCACTGGATATCTATCGTTATGAAGTTGCTAGCTCATGCTACCCAAAAGAATGGCAAGGTGCTGTTTATTGCGACCCTTGGGCTAGTGTGTTTTTTGTTGTTGATGATTCATTCCCGAAACAATATATGCGTGTCATTGGTCAGCGCAATAGACGTGGCGGCCCCCTAAATGACGGATACGTTTGTACACTTAAATGTTTGTATTTTGAATGATCTATCATCTGACGATACAGTATTGATAAAGTGAAAATACCCACAACTTATCGCTACCACAGCAGTATGCCTATGACAAATCACGCACCATCGCTCTATCGAAGTAGGGAGCGGTATATGGCCAGACACTCGGACTACGCACCTAAAAAAAGCGATATCATTTATGATCAAGTCGCTTAAGATAGGTCGATGGTAAAAATATGCCAAGACGAAGGCATGCCAGAAACCGCTACTCTCTATCGCTAGTCACACAACTATTCTAAACGCCGCCAGAACAGTTCAAAAGGTCAGAGTTATTGACCTCTCCCTTCATGAACTGGCTCGCAGACGATCAATAACTCTGCCCCGAATGGCCCTATGCTGCGCCCTTGATCTGATCACGGCGCTAGGCGGTTTATCCGAGCGACTTTCTGCCCTCCTTAATATGCTTTTGAGCATCGTGAAACACTTCTTATGCTTATAACGATATCGCCTGCTTAAGAATGCTGCTTAACTCACCTTCTTTTTTCAAAAAAGCGACCAAATTATGTCGGTTATACTCATACGGGTGCAAATGAACATTGGGTATGTGCTTAACTCTTAGAGCATGGAAGGTGTCGCGTTCGTGGTTGCACGAAAAGTAGATGTGGTAACTCGTTTTATGATTTGGGTGCAGTCTAAAAATTCTTTCGATATTGAAGTATCTTTTTTCACCCTTTGACAGTAGATACAGCATCCTTTTTAGTCTGTTTCTTTTGGGTAAATCATTTCTCATAAATCGAAGAATTGGATTGATGGTGGTTTTTGCTGAAAACGCATGAACCTCGTCTGCTTGTAAGATATGCCCGAATAATAGTGCGGCATACCCTCCGCCAGAGCTGCCTATAACAACGACTTTATTCGTTGAACTGTGCGTTGTATACCGTCGAAGATAGTTTGCGATGCTTTCGATATTATTACCGACATTATAAAGACCAGCGTGATACCACAGCCTTTTATGATCTCTCAGATAGATTTTATTGACGTTTTCTAGTTCTTTTGTTGATTGGTTGAATTCGAACATTGGAATAGCGAGCTTCCCAGCCAGCCCTGCAAAGGCGATTAGCAACACATTCTTATTTTCGCAAAAATCAATCGCAACTGGAGATGTTACGTCCTCCAAATTTGATTCAAAAGTCATATTAAGTTATCCATACGCATTCATTATCAATCCATAATTAAGATCAAATATCTTGAAATAGACCGTTTTTTCAAGACATATCAAGTAACGACACTGAGAGTAGCCTCTGATAAATTAACATCAAAGAGAGCAGAACCATTGAGGCTACCACCTCATCAATTTATACGCCAAACACCAATAACTCTGACACTATAATTCTGTAATTACCCGGAATGAGAGTGATCATCCTACGAATCGCCGGTCAACTAAAGACTACTAACACTAAATCTATTACTTAATATAGAAAGCTCAATTCACTAGCATGAAATATCGTGGAAATAGATTTACAATGTCTGTTAGAGTAGAAAGGATTTATGTTGTGTTGAACCTATCTAATGTTGAGGGAGCCTCTAAAAACGTAGGCGGCGCAGCGCTGGCGAGGCAAAATTCGATGAAAACGGGCGGGGCCGACCCTCGGGTTTATGCGCAATAAATGACCGATTTGATTTGAATTTTAACGACGCCAGCGCAAGCAAGATAGTTTTTAGAGGTTCCCTTGAGTAACGCATTGAAATAGTGACTAGGTCAACGCCTTTTTAGATGATAATCGAGCTAGATAAGGATATTTATGGCGACCAATTACAAAATACTCGCACCGCTACTATTTGGGTTCATAGCCGCCGGCTGCATAGAAGATACGATCGACCTTCCGACTAACACCTTTAATTCTGATGTTATTGTACGTGCATCAAAATCAGAAATGATTGTGAGCACTACGATATCTAACAAAAGCAATAAACCGTTTACCGTTAGTGATAGCGAGCGGTTTATCTCGACGGCACGGTCGGTTGAAAAAAACATGACCGGAGATACGATTAGCCTTATTTTGACGCCCGGCAGTTCATTGCTTGATATCACGCTACCTGGAAACCTAGCGACCTTTATCAAGAAGGGTTATTCGTCAACCTACGAGGGCGAGTATCAAAATGAACAAATTACCGTTACGTTCGATCGTGCAAGTGATGAGGCAGATGCGGTATCGACAGTGATGCTGCCGTTACCGTCTGAAATTACTGCGCCCGCTGCTAACGCAGTGTTTACGGTGGTAGATGATATTGTCGTTCAATGGGATGGAGCACAAAACAACGGCGACGTTTCGATCGATTTTGTGTCTGATTGTACAAAGATGAATGTATCGTATGGCAATGTGAACATCGATTCGCCTATTTTATTATACGTCACCAATAAAGCACGCCGAGTATCGTTCACTGTTGATGACACAGGCGCTTATACATTAACCGGCTTAGATGCTCTCGATCTCGGTGCGCTAGAGGCTGACCCTGAAACCACTTACACCGTTAACGAAGCTGAATGCTCAACAAAAGTTTTTTTGACTCGGCGCACTACCGGCACGCTCTCTGAGTTCTTGAGTGGTGGCAGTGTTATTGGTGAAACGGTACGCCAATTGGATGGCGTTATTCAAATAGGTAAATAGCCTTATACAACATTAAGTGCATAGACGTAGGCTTTTGATAGTGCCCCAGTGCAGTACTGGGGCAATTTTGCCTAACGTCGCCGAATAATCTGTAAACGCCGCCAACAAAGCAGCGTTATCAAATTACTTACGGCGACAAAACCGCTCACTCACAGTATTGGTTTTACACGGTTTCGACTGCCTGACAAAAGCTGACATCAAAAATACCCTTAGCAGGGTCGCTGTTTTTCAGATGCATAACTTTATAGCAGGGCTTATCTGCTGGAGTCATACCCTGTGAAAACAGGCTATTGAATAGCTGTTGCCATACACTGCCATAATCGAATGAAAAATCGAACAACCCCCTCATGATGGCATGAGTTTGAGGTGCAATTGTTTGTGTATTGTAGGGCGACGGGGATGGACAATCACCCATCAGTGTTAAACACACATCGGTTCGGCACTGAGCAGGTTCGGTAATGCTAGGGTTATCCCAGTTGATCACCACTGGGTTTTCAACCGCTATGCCATTGCGCGCACAAAACGCCTGCAAATCGGCCGAGGCAGCTTGTAAACCATCGCCGTAAGGCCCAATAAGGCGATGGTAAATTACCTGCCTAGCGGGTAAATCAAACAGTTGAAGCGGGCCAAGTTTATTCAATGTGTCTTGGCTACAATCGCGCATTGCTGATTTCATATTCATGGACTTCCATCGGGTAACATGTGAAGTGTCAGAATATGAAAATTGCTCAGTTGTGGCGTTTCCATTCTTGCGATGATACTGAATAAGGTGCATCAGATGATCGACATCGGCCAGCGCTTTGATATCAGATGGCGTCATCGCAAATTCATTTTTGAATGACTTTGCGAGATTTTGAGAGCTTGAAAAGCCTAACGTAATTGCAACATCAGTGACGCTGGCTTGCTTAAAATAGAAGAACAATCCTGCTGCCCGCTCTAGTTTGAGCCTTCTTATATAGTCTGCAACCGTTTCACCGACGACTGATTTAAAAATCTTGTGGAAATGGAACGGCGACATGCAAGCGGCATTTGCGACTGCATCCAACTGCAAACCGTTATCGGTGGCGTTGTTGATATGCGTTTGGATATGATCCATCGCCGAGGTGATTCGTCGGTGGTATTGCAAGAGACTGCGCTGATCGGTGTTCATCTGCAAACGCTCTATTTGAATAACGTGGGAATACGGGCGCTATTTTAGTGGATGTTATCACTGGGTGAAACGTCAACCATCATTTGATCTACCACCACGATCGCCGTAGCGCCGATCGATCCAGATTGAGGAATCAAAGACCAAGGGGCAGCGTTGTTGAAACCACCCGTTAATGAATTGATTCGCAAACGATCAATCACTCTGCCCCCGTGCCCCCTTGGCGAAGCTGCCGGGCCGATGGCATCGAGTATGACCTGGGTTTCAAGGGTGATCGGATTGCGCGTAGCCGCGACAACCCTTATTATTCTGAATTTTAGAACGTTCTAAACTGATTAACCCGGTTATTCCTATTGGTCGGTTTCTCTAGAATGGCCTCCATCAACTCAACACAGTTCTGGAGAACATCATGAAAAATCTATTAAACACCGTAACAGCAAGCACTCAAGGTATCGATACGCTTCCAATTCGCGTTGGTGCTGGCTCTATCTTCGCTGCCCACGGCGCTCAGAAACTATTCGGCTGGTTTGGCGGTTATGGCTTGGAGGGCACCGCTGGCTGGATGGCATCCATAGGTATCGAGCCTAGCCTGCTGATGGCCACTCTGGCCGGCAGCGCTGAGTTCTTCGGCGGCCTGTTGTTAATCTTCGGTCTGTTGGTTCGCCCCGCCGCCGCTGTACTGGCCGTTACTATGGTCGTCGCTATCGTCAGTGTTCACCTAGAGAACGGTTTGTTCATGGCCAACAACGGCTACGAATTTGCTTTGGCTCTGTTAGTGATCAGCATTGGATTAGCCCTGCGTGGCAGCGGCAGCTTCGGAGCCGACCAGACCCTCAATGCCGCCTACAAGTAGGGGCGAGCTAAAACAAGGCGTCGCCAGCACATGACAATTGCCAACCATCGGCTTCGGCCGATGCAGGGAGAATCGAGACGATCAAGGCGATCAAGGGGTCAGAGCTGAATGGCACTAAGTTAAGCATTGCCAGCGTCTCTTCGAACCATCATTCCAGCACGCAATTCAGCTCGAGGTTTTATTATTAACCCAAACAGCTTCGGCCTGCGTTTAACCTGTCGGAGCTCAAGCCGGTCGAGTCGCCGGAACAGTGTGTACGACGCTATTTGCTGCATTGTCACGCTGGTGCGACTGTAATCTATCCAAAGCAGCTTTGTGTTTGCCAACGGATAACAAAGGCTTTTCACGAAGGGTTTGGATGTTAAATTGTGGAGAGAGAAACAGCTGAATGGCGAAGGCTACTCGA
>CACSIN010000020.1 GCA_902705835.1 BD1-7 clade bacterium | reverse complement strand
ACCCCCCCCCAACCCAACCAACCCCCTCCCCACCACCAACACCCGCTAGATTATTTTCAAGAAAAAGACAAACAACAACAGAAAGACTAACAACACCGGAGCCTTAAACAACGCCCGAGCCAGAAACAACACCCGAACCAGAAACAGAAACAGAAACAGACGCGGATACAACCAGCACCCCATTGCCCGACATCTACGAAATACCAAATGACGGGCATCTAACGCCGTCAGAAAGGTTAAGTCAGCAAATTATCGCCGGTACAACAATTGCGCGCACGACTGCAAAAAATGGATCGACTCAATCACCTTCAACCACGGATTCGCTAGCGGAGCAAGACGACAACGTGCTGCAAGAATACACGTTTTATCAACCCGTAGATTACGACTAAGGTACCGAGAAACACGGTCGTGCATCATATGTGGCGCACGATCGATTACGGTTCAGATAAACAAACACCCAAAGACAATCCGGCTTTGATCATGCATCCAACAACCGTGAAATTGCGGATCTCAACTCGCCCGGCTCGAGGGGCTTAAACATCAAGATATCCGCAATCGCTTCTGCATCGCGCAGTTCATCAGTATTCGACTCGCCCGTAATCACAATGCTCTGAATCGGATACTCAGAAATATCATTAATCGCCGCAATGGCTTGCGCCCCTGTTGAACCTCCGCGAAGCCGGTAATCACTAATAATCAGATCAATCGCGATGCCATCTGCCGTTACAACATCAACAGCCGACTCCACAGATTCAGCCGTTAACACAACACACTGCCAACTCTCCAACAACTGCGTCAGAGAATCACGCACCAGAATTTGATCCTCGATCAACAACACGCGCAGCCCGGTAAAATCCACATCGATATTATCGCGCTCAACCATCGCTAGATCTGCCGACTTTGTTTGAAAATGCCGCATCGACAACGTCATTGCGGTACCCATGGATTCCGACGACTCTACCGAGATCTCAACATCCAACATGTGCGTTAAACGTCGCACAATCGCCAAACCCAACCCAAGACCTTTTGTGTGATCACGTTCTGGGTTTTCTACCTGATAAAACTCATCAAAAATCAGCTTCTGGGAATCACTGCTAATGCCAACCCCATGATCCTGCACCGTTATACTGATGCATTCACCATCAACTCGTGTTGATACCAACACCGGGCTACCTGATGGTGAATACTTCAATGCGTTATCCACCAAGTTGAATAAAATGCGCTTCAACAATGTTGGATCGGTATAAACAATATAACTGCCGATATCTAAGATCAGCGGTTTGTTTTCTTGCAACGCGCGCTCAGAAAAACCATCAACAACCTCTGCAAGTACCTGCCGGATATCCACATACACCGGCACGCACTCAAGCACACCCGCATCCAGCCGCGAGATATCGAGTAAGCCATCCAATAGCTCACGCATGGTGCCAACACTTTGATCCAAATTATCAATGATCGGCAACAGTGATTCCGGTGCTTTACGGTACAAATGATCAACAATAAACATACAAGCTTGCAGCGGCTGTCGAATATCGTGGCTCGCGGAGGCAATAAAGGTGGATTTCTCACGGTTGGCTTTTTCAGCGGCGGCAAAGGCGAGCTGGCTTTCGATACGAGAACGGAAACTACCCAGCATTCGTGCGTTAATGCGGTAGCTCTGTAACAACAAAAATCCATACAACAACGACATAAAGCCCGTCACAATCACTGTTGGAATCGTTGTATGTTTGAGCACAGCCAGCACCAACCCCAAATACATCAACCCAGCATACACAGCAAAACCGGCAAACGACACCAGAGTTACCGTGGGTGCCGTGGTAAACGGCGCGATACAAATGGATATCGTAATCACCATTAGCATCAGCATATCCGTGTCCGCTAACATCAAAAACGGAAAGGCAAACCAGCTCAGGCCTACAGCGATAACAACGCCGTAACTCAGCCAAAACTTCAGAGATAACGACTGCGGTGAATTTTTTCGTCGAAGCACGAAATGGCATGGAACATACAGCAACAAGCAAGCCAGCTGTGAAACTAACCACCACAACCCAGAAACTTCATTAACCGGGTTCCGGCACACTAAAAACAAAACAACCGACAGTAAAGCGCTGCCCGCGGCGTGCTCACCTAACAAATTCTTTATAGCTTCAATACGCGCACAACGTAGTTGAATATCAATCGGCAGACTCAAGTCATCCGCTACGCTCATTTCTCAACTGCGGGCAACAAGCGATAGCCCACACCAGAAACCGTTGCGATCAATTCTTGTGAGCCAACGATCGAGCCCAGCTTTTTACGTATCCGATGAATAAGCACGCCCAATGAGCTGGCATTAACAGTTTCGCCTTGAAAATGACTCGCATCTAACAATTCTTCTCGAGTAACCGCTCGCCCAGGCTGGTTCGCCAAACATGCTAATACATCAAACTCTGCACGCGTCAGCACTAACTGCTGATCACCACCATACGTCACAGTGCGATGATAAAGATCAATACTGAGTGCAGGATCGCTCGACAGCGTAACACCTTGAACGTCTGCCACAGCCGTTCGGTCAACATTCGGCAATAAGTTAGCCAGGCGCAACATAAACTCACGCGGGTTAAAAGGTTTTACCAGGTAATCAGCTGCGCCCATCTCTAACGCAGCCACACGGGTCTCCGCATCGTCACGGGCAGACACCACAAAAACCGGAATCGTCAGGTTTTTTCGCCAACGCCGCAAGAGCACAAGCCCGTCTTCATCCGGCAACCCGAGATCGAGCACAACCAAATCAATTTTTTGCAACGCAACCATCTGCAGCGCAGCCGCCGCACTGCTTGCAACATGCGAGATGTAGCCACCTTCGGTGAGATATTCGTTCACGAAAGAAGTTAGCATCTGATCATCATCAATGATGAGAATATGGCGAGAAGGAACACTCATTTATCGGCACAGTATCTGTAAAGCAGAAGAAATCGGTGACGGTCAAACGTCGACCGTAATCGGAATTGCGCCAGATACTAACACACGCCTACAGATGGTTGACAACCGTAACAATGTGAAAAAAATGCCATTTAAGTACTGATTAAACAAAGATTTACGAAAAATAGAGACAAATAAATGCAGCAATGACGTGAACTAAAAACATACTAACTGAGACGAAGAACCAACAACCGAACCTCATTGAGGCTCGGCTGTAAGGGCAAAAAACACCACTAAAGTCGACGTAAAAACACTACGCCGATTTGTCGAACTTCACCTTAAACAACACCGCATAAAAGGTCGGTGCAACCACCAGAGTTAACACCGTTGCCACGCCTAATCCGGCCATCATGGTGATCGACATATTCTGAAAGAACACATCCTGCAGCAACGGAATCAATCCTAAAATCGTCGTGGATGCCGCCATCATCACCGGTCGCATCCGGCTTACGGCGGAGTCTAAAATCGCCGTCAGCGGCTGTTTACCACCAGCAATTTCATGATCGATCTCCTCAACCAAAACGATACTGTTTTTGATCATCAAACCAATCAATGCCAATGCACCTAGCAATGCCATAAAGTCAAAAGCACCGCGTGCAATCAACAAGCCATAGGTAATACCAATGATGCTTAACGGTACGGTGAGCCAGATGATTAATGGCTGGCGCAATTTGCCAAACAGCAAAATAGTTACGATAACCATCATCAAAAAGCCCGCCGGTAACGCGCTAAATAACGACTCTTGCGCTTCGTTAGAATCCTGATATTCACCGCCCCATTCGAGTCGATAACCCACCGGCAAATCAATCGCTTCAATCTTCGGGCGTAACTCATTAAACACCGGCGCGGCGAGTTCAATTGCCGGGTTCGCATTGGCGGTTACTGCCAAGCTACGGTTGCGGCTCATGATAATGGCATCTTCATATACCGTCTCAAAGCCCTGTACCACTTGCCCGATTGGGATAAAGTTCTTCAGTACTTGGCTCCAAACCTGGATATCCTGAAGATTCGCCACATCACCCCGTTCATCATCGGCAGAGCGCACCTTAATCGGCAGCAAATGATTGCCATCACGATACACACCAAATTGTGAACCTTGCGTTGCCATCTCTAACGCCGCAGCCACATCATCACGAGAGATACCTAGCTGACGTGCCACGTTTTCATTAAAGATTGGGCGAATGAGGCGCACCGGCTGACGCCAATCATCACGTACCTCAATCGCCAACGGGTCGGCATACATGATGGTTTTGGCTTCGTCTGCCAAGCGCTTCAACACCGCAGGATTCGGCCCCATAAAGCGGGCTTCAATCTTAGCGTCTTTACCGGGGCCGATACGTAGCGTTTTAATCTTCGGCTCCGTGTGCGGTAGTTCATCCGCCAGAAAGTCACGGATTTGATTAACAGCCCCCGGAATCTGGCTACGCTCTTGTACCCGCACAATGATCTGCGCATATGCACTGGTTTGCGACTCTGGCGAGTAAACCAACGAGAATCGTGCCGCGCCCTGCCCGACAGTTAACGTCGTTTGCTCAACGCCTTCAAGCTCACGAATAAACGCATCAACCTTCAATGCGTCATCACGCGTTGTGCGGATATCCGTGCCTTCAACCTCCCAAACATCAACAAAAAACATCGGCGTATTAGCACTTGGAAAGAACGCCTGCTTCACATAGCCAAAGCCGAATACCGAGCTAACAAATATCGCCAATACCAGCGGAATGGTGACCCAGCGAAACTGAATCGCCCGCGCTACTAAGCCACGGAACATCAAAAAGCCCTTACCGCCGTAGGGGTTAGCATTCGGATCAAAGTTTTTATCCGCACGTAACAACATCGCACAAAACATCGGTGTAACTGTAATCGCTAGCAACCAGCTCAACGACAACGAAATCAACAACACATAAAACAGTGAGCCCACGAATTCACCGGTGCTGTCTTGCGACAAACCAATACCCGAGAACGCCAAGATACCAATCACAGTACCACCAAATAGCGCCAAGTTATTTTGGCCAACAACGGCTTTACCCGCCTCTATCGCGTTTTCGCCACGGCGTATGCGCACCATCATGCCTTCGGCAATAACAATGGCGTTATCTACCAACATCCCTAACGCGATAATCAAGGCGCCAAGCGATACACGCTGCAATTCAATGCCAAACATCTGCATAATCCACAAAGTGCCAGCTACGTTGATCAACAACACCGAGCCGATGATGACGCCCACGCGCGCACCCATAAATACCAGCAACACGGCAAATACGATCACCAAAGCCTCAACCACGTTGTTGATAAAGCCCGATACGGATTTATCCACTTCTACCGGTTGGTTGTAGATGCTATGGATCTCGATCCCCAAGGGAATCAGGTTTTCTAAGGTATCCAGTTTGGCTTCAATTGCCTCACCAACAGCGATGACGTTTTGCCCAGGCATGGTCGAAATGGCTAAAGTCAGGGCCTTTTGTCCATCCTGATACATCAGGCTATCGGGCACTTCCTCATACAAACGGCGCACGGTAGCAATATCGTTCAAACGCACAAAACGATTCTTTTCATCCGTAATGATCACTTCACCAATCGACTCTACCGATTGAAACTCACCCGTCGGTGAGATGCGAATATAGTCATCCCCTACCCGAATACGGCCAGCATCGGCCACCACGTTCTGTGACTCCAACACCTTCTGAATCAACGCCATGTCGATGCCCAGCTCGGCCATTTTGGCCCGCGAGGCTTCAACAATCACTTCTTCAGCAACCACACCACCCACTTGCACCTTACGTACACCGGGCACTAACACCAGGCGGCGCTGTAGGCCTTCGGCGATTTCTTGCATATCACGGTAGGTATAACCCTCGCCCGTCATCGCAAGATAGATACCGTAAACGTCAGCAAAGTCGTCCAGCACGACCGGGGTTTGTGCACCCGGCGGTAGCTTGTGTTTCATATCCTGAATTTTACGCCGCACCTCATCGTAGATATTGGGCATATCTGCGGCGCGGTACTTATCTTTAAACTCCACAGAAACTTCGGAATAGCCCTCTCGGCTAATGGTTTTATCCAAGCGCTTCAGCTGCTCCAGCTGCTGCATGGCATTCTCAACGTGGTAGGTGACTTCTTGCTGCACCTCCGTTGGTGAGGCACCCGGATACAGCGTGACAATTTTGGCCTGCTTAATGGTGAAGTTTGGGTCTTCGAGCTTACCCATTTCTTCATAACCCAGAAAACCACCGCCAACCAAAATAACGATCAACAGCCAAGTAGTGACTTTATTACGTATCGAAAACTCAGCAATGTTCATCACTTAACCTCCTCTGTTGGTTCGCCAGCAGTGCGCAAGCGCACAGCTTCACCATCGTGCAATAAGCCTGCGGCTTCACTGACCAAAACGTCACCTTGTTGAACACCCGATAGCACTTCGATTTCTTCGCCAGTCATCCTTCCAACGGTCACAGCCTTGGCCTTGACCGTACCGGTGTTTTTATCAAACACCCACACCTGCGGCTGCAATTGGCTGTTAGCCACAACAACGCGTGACGGCACCCGATAGGTTTCTTCTTGAATGTTCGCTAATTGCACCATCACCGTGCCCGTCATCCCAGGTAGCAAATTCAACTCGCCCAACTTAGGTAGCATATAAGTGACTTCGAAGGTCTGACGCTCCGGATCAGCCTTAGTGGCAACCTCTTTAAAATTCATCGTGTAAAACGCATTCGGGCGGCTAGCAAAGCGGATCTTAACATCCGCTTTTTCTTCCGGCGGAATATCCGTTGAGCTACTCACGTGCAACATCAATTGCTCGGGGACTTCAAACTTCACATCAAACGTATCGGTATTCAGCAGGGTATAAATGTTTTGCCCCTGCACCACCTCTTCGTGGTTTTGCACATACCGATTAGCGATAAAGCCATCAAACGGTGCGATTAAACCGGTGTAAGTCATATTACGTTGTGCTTGTTTCAAACCCGCCTCATCGGCCTGATAACGGGCTTTGATTTCGTCATAATCCTTACGCGAAATAAAATCCGTTTTTAGCAGTTTTTTAGCCCGCTCAAAATCCGCCGACGATCGCTTATACGCCGCTTTGCGATCCGCCAATTGATTCGCTGCATCAGAACGACTTAGCTGCGCTACCATCTGGCCTTTTTTAACCCGGTCGCCTTCCTTCATGGGGAGCTTTTCGAGGGTGCCGTTGATACGAAACGATAGATTCGCCCGCTTGGAGGCCTCCAACACCGCTGGAAACTCACGATCACCCAAGCGATTTGACGCCCCGACTTCGATAACCCGCACTAGCCGATCAGGCTCAACAATCGGTGGCTCATCGCCGCCACAAGCCACTAACAGCATCGCGCTGCTAACAGCAAACATCATCGCCAGACGCGCTGGCCGCATTGCATTAAATAACATCACACGCATGTCTCCCTGTTAGTTCAGCTCGGCCTGTTCGTAATTACGCAACGGGTATAACTTCATCCCTGTTTTGAGCTCGCTCACACCAGCCACAATCACCGTATCACCCGGGTTCAGCCCCTCGGTGACCAATACCGTTTGTATGCCGTCCGGCTCAAAACGAACGGCTCTAGGCGCGGCCGTGCGGCTCTCAGTGTCAAATACCCACACTTGAGGCTCCCCAGAACGCCGATCAAGCGCTGACAACGGTAAATTCCAGCCGATAAACGCATTTTTTGGCAAATCGACAATCACTACCGCATTCATACCCGGCAGTACCGTTATGACCTCTGGCACCTCCATAAAGAAGGTTGCCTTAAACGTCTGTGTATTTTCGTTCGCTTGCGCCGATAGCTCTTTAAAAATCAGGGGATACCGTTTGTCACCAGCAAGCGGAAACTCCGCCCAGGCAAAGGTGGTGGTTGTCGGTGGAGAGTCTGATTGCTTGAGATTAATCAGCAAGTCTTCCGGTACATCGAAGCTGATTTCAAGCAGCTCTTCGCCGCGAAGTGCGAAGATCTCTTGATTGGCCTGTACCTGCTCAAAGTTTTCAATATAGCGCTTGGCAACACGTGCTTCATACGGGGCTTTTAACGAGGTATACGCAAGATTCTGACGCGCCTGCGCCAACGACGCTCGCGCTTGTTTGTAGGTGGTATCGAGTTGATCATAATCACTGCGCGAAATATAACCATTGCGAATCAACTCTTTGGCTCGGCTAAAGTCGGCCTGGGCTTTGTCATACGCGGCCTTCGATTCGGCAATCTTCAGTTCAAAATCTTTCGGATCCAGCTGCGCCAGCAACTGCCCCTGCTTCACTAAATCGCCTTCACGCACGAGAATTTTATCGAGCGTACCGGCCACGTGAAATGACAACGTCGCACGTTGATTGGATTCCACCTTCGCCGGAAACCCACGCTCTTCGCCATGTAATTTATCTGAGAGTATCTGCACCTTTACTGGGCGGGCTACCTCAGGTTTAGGCGGTGGTTCCTTTTCAGCACATCCGGCAGCAACCAACGTGATTAACGCGGCTGCCAGAGAAAAACGTCTGGCGTTCATAGTCTCTCCTTAATGATCCTTATCGCTGAAGGCATAATAATCCCTCCAGCCGAACATGCCAGAAAAATCCCGATGGGTAACAGGATTGTCAGACAAATTGCAGAGGCAGCACCCAGTAGTGACCACTGCCGTATTTATACGCGCCATCGATCGCTAACGCACCGGCGTATCGACGAACTCTTCTGATGGAGCAATAGTGAGCGTTGGGCTAGATGCCGACGTTAATTCTATAAGCGCTCGCTTATTGCCCCACTAACCGGCTAAACATCCGTAACCTCTTAGATACAGTGTTTGCCCCGGCACTTTTATTTACGCCACCGCCACTCAGCTGAGTGGCGCGTTAAGATTTGCGGAGAATGCGTTGCAAATACAAATTTTAGACGATCGATGACTCTGCCTAGCAATCCGCAAAAACGACCCATATCCGCTACTGATAAAAACACCAATTACTAACGCTTTTAATATATTTTGGATGACATCACAGCATCGATCTATGATACCGTTATAAAACTAACATTATTAATATATTATAAAAAAATATTCAAAGTACATAAATCTAAGCAATAACACCAACACCAAATCAATAGCTATTTCACCATAGAACCTTGAAGGAGAAAATTGATATGAAAGGACGATTAAATTCACTCGCGTTAGCAGGGTTAGTTAGCCTTATTGCCGGGTGTAGCCACACATACACACCAAGCGTATACAACATTAAAGACGTAAAAATTCCCGATTTGAATGTAAAAGGGACCGTCGACTATGTAAACAATCAAGAAGACATCGAAACAAAATTTGTAAAAGCCTCAGGCCACAAGTGGGCGTATAACAACAAAGAAGTTACCGATGGATTCAATACACTGCTTGAAAAAGAAATCTCGGTAAGGGATTTAAAATCAGGCGATGGCGATGCGAAGAAACTGGTATCAAAGGTCAACGACATTGACTGCACCGTAGGCTTCGGATCTTACGTTAGAAATTGTAAAATTTCAGTTGAGATCGAAACCGGAGACGGCAACATCGTCAACATAGATAGCACTCAAGGGTCGCCGATTTTTAATGCAATGGAAGGCTCCCTTGATGGGACTATCGCCATCGCAGTGATCGAGGCGTTAAAACATCCTGAAATTGTGTCGTATTTGGAAATGTAATTTTCAGGGGCAGAGTTGTTGAGAAGTAACCGAATGAAAATCAATTACTCTGACCCCTTGATAGCGTGTTGAAATTAGTAGCCTTTTATTTCCTTGTTAGTGGTACAGCCGTAGAATAATGTCGAACAACATCATTTGCATGCGATTGATAAAGCCCTGAATTTCGCGGCTGAGTCACTGGTAAACAACCATAAATCCATACTTGCTGACACCTCCGAATCGGCGTGCGTTTCTAAACTCCATTCTCGTCGTGCTTACTGTATTTTTCTGAAAATAATGTGGCTACAATATCTGTATTGCATCATCACGATATTTTTAATATTTACAAACAGGTTACTAATTTATAAAAATGAGAAAACCTCAGATGAAGTTCAGCATTATCACTATTACGTACAACAGGGCTCACCTTATAGAAGAAACCATTCAAAGTGTTTTAGATCAAACTTATCAAAACTTTGAAATGATCATTGTGGATGATGGATCAACAGACAATACCAAGGAGGTGATTGATAAGTATATTGAAGAATATGGCGATAAATTTCGTTACATTCCACATAAACACGTTGGCATGCTAAATATTCTACGTAATATTGCCATTGAAAATGCAACAGGAGAAATACTAACAATTCTGGATTCCGATGACTTGTTGATTCCGACTAAACTAAAAGAAATGCACTCTATTTTCTCAGAAAATCCTGATGTTAATTTTGTTTTTCATAATCTTCAATATTTTGATCAAAAACGTTCTTTAGACCCTCCTTTTTACAACTTCCCCGGCTCTTTTCATAAAGATGCACTGCACGAGATATTAACAGATAAGATTTTGGGATACCCAGTTTATTCTATGCGGCGTTCTATTATGAAAGAAATTGGGGGTGCAAATGAAGAGGTTACTGAAGGACAGAATGAATATTACATTAAAGCTTCAGTACTCTATA
Source organism: BD1-7 clade bacterium (assembly GCA_902705835.1). Lineage (NCBI taxonomy): Bacteria > Pseudomonadati > Pseudomonadota > Gammaproteobacteria > Cellvibrionales > Spongiibacteraceae > BD1-7 clade bacterium. The sequence goes on along the minus strand of CACSIN010000020.1, from coordinate 779 downwards.
AAATTTACTATCATGACAAGGTTCTTACTTTAATGAGGCGTCATGAACAAAATTTCACAAGTGAATTTGACATAGCGCACACTTTAGATGCGCTTAAAACATACAATTCGTTAAGAGAAAAGAACCTCCTAACTAAAAAGCAATACACTATGGCAACTAACATAGTGAATTATAGAGTTGCTAGGTATCATTTTAAGAACAATGACAATGCAAGAGCTTTGGAGAATTTGAATGATATCTTCAAGCGGTCTTCCGTATTTGATATACGGTATGTAAAATCAAAAATTTTAAAATACGTCCCTTATTTTAGAAAGTAAGGGAAAATAAATGTAAAACCTCTACGGGAAGGTAGCGGGAGTTTTTTGAATCTCATTATCTGTTTTCACTCGAATCGAGTACTTTTGGCGCAAACAATTTTTGCAGTTAGAGATCGAGATCAAGGGGTCAGAGTTGAATGGCACTAAGTTAAGCTCCTCTAGCGGCGCTATAATGCTTTAAAATAAGGGCTATTCGCCACCGAGTAGCCTTTGCCATGCAGCTTTTTCTATCACCCCAATTCCACATCCAAACGCTACGCAAAAAGCCGCTATCAGCTGCACGCAAGTACAAAGCGATTCAGAATAAATTACAGTCACATCAGTTGTCGACCATGCAGCAAATACTAGCCGCCTATATACCCTCATCGTTGTTTGATCGTTCGTCTACCAAAACCGTGTCGAGGCGTCGAATTTTCACCACAGAAAATACCTTCTGGGGGTTATTTCTGCAGGCTCTAAAAC
>CACSIN010000019.1 GCA_902705835.1 BD1-7 clade bacterium | reverse complement strand
CCCCACCTCCACCCCGTTCCCCTGAACGTATCCCCTGCGAATTTGCCGGTACCCACTATTTGCTCAACCCCAGCGATGTCATTTATGCGGGTACCGACACCATTGGTACTGTGTATATTGAAACCACCGACGGCCAAACCTATCATACAGATCTAACGCTGCGTGCACTGGAAGATCAACTACCTGATATGCTGCGCTGCCACCGCCAGCACTTGGTGCGGCGTGATGCGATTCAATCGTATCGCACCGATGCCAATTACTGCGGTACGCTCACACTACCAACGACGACAGAAGTCCCGATCAGCCGCCGCTACATGAAACAGGTAAAAACCTGTTTTCAGCAATAACGCTTGGTCAACAGGCTTTATTATCAGGGTACAAACTCCGTGGTCGCCTCGAACTCGAAAGCAATCGGGCCAATCGGATCGCCTGGTGGAAGATCCAGTAGTCCGTACTTAAAACGTACTTGGCCATCAATATACCGTCCGGAACCGTCGAACCCGAGATTGAGCTGGTTATCCAAAAATTCGACCGAATTACCGGCATTGTTTGGTGTATTCCGGTCAACCGCGCCTGCACCGCCATCACAGGTAATCGAGGAAATCTCGCCAACAATATTGCTCAACTCCTGCGATGCCGAATCCCAATCACCGTGCATGGCAATACTGAGCTCACAATTCATCGGCCCGCTGTAGCTGTAGAAACCGGCAGAATCCACCAAGGTATCGGTACCGCTATCGACGCTAAAATTTTGGGTCACAATAATTTCGCCCGTATCGCGATCAACCTGTACCCGATCATTTATATTGCCAATCGAAAAAACCGGCTCTGCAAAATAGATCACCGAGCTGNCCGCTAAATAATCAAAATCGTCCAATGTTTCAAGTTGCTGCATATCGATCAATTCAGGTCGGCTGGATTCCAGACCGAAATAGGCCGGATCCTGCGGAATTTCGATGCCCAGATTCCAATCAAATCCGACATTACAGCCGCTAAGAGAACCGACCAACGGTAACGCTATTAACACCTGCAGTTGTTGTTTAAACTTTCCATTATCCATAATCTTTCCACCTGTATTGTCATTCATGAAAACAGGCTGACAACGGTACACAGCGTGCCGGCGAATGACTCCGGCATAGCTGCCTCTTAAACCTGTGAATGCAAATTTTTCGTGCGTTCGAAAACGCGGTGCATCAACCTGGATAGTGCTGAAAATGCTAAAATCGCAGACGCCCAGTCTGCAAAAAGCGGGAATACCTATTCAGTAAATGTGTAGATAACCTGTGTTGTCGCGGTGACACCAGCAGCGGAGTTGTCGGAGTATTGTGTAACTGTTCCAACGTTATTGGCATCTAGCTCAACCAAAATGCCATACAGTTCAACTGGGACGTCCAGCTTTACAAAGTTACAGCCGCTACCCGAACAAGATCGTGGTGTCGACGTACCACTCCAGATACCAGTATCTGCACGCTTGGTCATCACAATGTTCGATGCCACGACCGTATTCGTCAGGGTGGTTCTTTGATTTCCACTGTCATTAATACTGATCGTTACATCACCATTACGCGATGTTGAAACACCCCAGGTTCCCGATCCGGTGCCGCCGCCACTGCCAAGAAAACCGCCGTCAATGTCGTATTCGGATGTCTGTAGGCCACTGTCTGCTGCCAACGCCAGTGATGAAGCAGCAAGACATGCTGCACCTATAAAAGAACGTGTAAGTTGATACATAATGGTATCCCTCTTGTGGTTTAGTTTTATCATGGTTCTGGCATTTGCCCGCCAGACAGTGTCATTCTGTACCAGCCAGTGACCGGCAACAATCAAGACCACAGCGACCGGTCAGAGATGAACGTCAGTGGCGAACGTGGCCGTATTCGACATTACATATTGAATAAATCGCTGGCAAAAACGGACACCCATCTACAAGCCATACCCACGGGTTGCATCGTCAACTTCCGATAAAATGCCACCTAGATCACAAAAGCGAACGGTGAACACCGCGCCAGTGAACACTCACTGCGAGAGCCAGTCACTAGCAGACGACGTGGGAGAATAGAATGGTGACCACAGCTATTGTTATCGATGACGAAACACTCGCCCGGCACACATTGTGTGAACAATTAGAATGTTCAGGATTGACCGTTTTGAGTGACGCCGAAAATGCCGTGGATGGCATGAATCAAGTGCGCGAGCATCACCCAGATCTGCTTTTTATTTCTGCCGACCTTCCGGTTATCAATGGATTCGAGGCACTGAAGCTGTCGCCGTCGTTTCCACACAGCAAGGTGGTGATTACCAGCAAACACCATGATTCGGCGTGCGAAGCGCTGGCTCGCGGGGTATTGGATTATCTGTTGAAACCAATATCTGTCGATCGCATAAAACTCATGCTGCAACGGTGTTTGCAGCGGCACAGGGCCGACGAAGCAACGATTGGCTGTGAGTTTGGCAATCAACTTTTTCGCATTGCACATAATGCGATAGTGCATGCCCATACCGATGCGGGTGGAACCGTTTATCTACACACGTATGATGATGGGCTGTACCACAAAGACATCAGCCTATCCGCCTTGCAGCGTCGAATCCCAGACATGCTGCGCTGCCACCGCCAACATCTCGTACGTACCAGTGCCATTCAATGTTTTTCACGGGGTCAGAATCGCTGCGGTAATATTGAATTGGCTTGTGGCCGTTTGATACCGGTAAGCCGGCGCTACCTGAAGGCGGTGCGCCGGCAATTAAGCTGATCGCTATCAGCGTTAAAAAGGCAGCATACACTGCCGAAAAATCACAGGGTGACTCAAATAACCATTAGCGCATGAAGGTGTAAGTCACAGTCGTTGTCGTCACCGCACCTAATGCCTCGGCATCTGACTTTTGTGAAACGGTACCGGTGTTATCGTCTTCATCCAGAAAGACGTTGATCTCATACAGATCCACTTCTTCGCCAATCGTGACAAAATTACAGCCGTTAACAAAACCGCCATTATTGGTGCACTCAAGTGCTTTCGTGGTGCCCACCCAAGTGGCTGTATTTGGGTCGTATTCCAACGCAACTTCAGAGGTAACACGGGTGTTGGTGAAGGTCGTTTTTTGATCGCCAGTATCTTCAATCAGGATCTTAACCCAACCATCCTCAGTACGATTAATTTCCCAAGTACCGGCGCCAGTGCCGCTACCACCACCGACGGCATTAACGATTTCATACTCGGATTGGTGATTACCTGTATCAGCCAATGCCAACGCGGGAATCGACAATATGGCGATGCCTCCCCCTATTTTTGCCCATGGATGCATAGCGTATTCCTCTTTCCGCGGTTCCGAATGCACGACTCGCCCGTGCTCTGAGTGGCCATTGTAAGAGGCACAGTGGATAGGCAACAAAGCAGCAATACAAAAGCGGGCCTGACGCCCCTTAAACGGTCACTTTGACCGCTTTTGTTTATTCTAAAAGGGCGAACACCTATCATCACCGGCCACTAAACCCTCGAGACGCCCATCGGTAGACACTGTATACTCAATCACTGAGAAATATAAAAATGGCCCTACCGTGAAATCCAAACGCATCGAACTGGACATCGAGAATATCCCGCAGCACTGGTGTGAGGATGATTTTTATCGCATCTTTTACAACGTACTGAACACAGCAATCCCCCCGTTTGAACGCTATGTCATTAAAACTATGCGCGAAGTGCGCGATGACCCGCGTCTAGACGACCAACCCCGCCTGCGAGAATTGGTCGACATCTTTGTGCGCCAGGAAATCGAGCACACCAAAGCCCATGTTCCGGTCAACAAACAAATCGAGCTGGATAAAGTCGCAACGGGCAAATGGACCGAAAAAATCACCCGCTTCATTCAGCGTAAAACTCCACTCTATGTTTCTGTGGCATCATCGGCGTTTATTGAATTTGTCGGCTTTGGTTTTTTTGAAGGGCATATCGATCAGGGCGTGCTGGATAATTCGGGGATGCAAGACGACATGGCCAAGCTCTGGAAGTGGCACATTGCAGAAGAGCTAGAGCACTCGTTTGTTAAATTGAAAGTGATCAACCATATCAATAACAGTTACTGGTTGAAGTTCTGGGGCATGATTGAAGCGCTGATTGTGGCGCAACTATTCGTGACAGTACTGGTGCCGGAAGTCGTTTGGCGCGATGCCAAACAACACAACAAACGCTTTTTGCCGCATCTGTGGATGTTTATGAAAGGATTGGCAAAAACCGATTGGGGCGTCAACCGCAAATCGCTGGGCCAGTATTTCAGTAAAGATTTCGACCCGGAAATCAAAGAGCCTTGGGTTGCTGATGTGATCGACCGCTGGATTGCAGAAACCAAGGCGCACTAATCGCTCAAGATAGAGCGATTAGTTTTGGCTTTAGTCAGAAACCCCGGATTCTCTTTACTCGGGAATCCGGGGTTAAAAAGCCTGCGCCTCAACAAATTACGCCGCTGAGAGCGCAAAGATATGGTCGTTAATATCCACGGCTGAGCCCACTGTATTACCGTCTTCCACCGCCTGCATCACGGCCGCATCCTGAGAAAACGCCAGGCAGCGGCTGCCATCAGCAAGGTCAGCAATAATCACAGCACGCTCTGGCTGATTCTTCTGATACAAAACCGTTGCCGCAGCGATCGTGGCGGAACCGGCATAGTTCGGCAATACGTTTTTAGGCGGGTTCACCGCAATAACATCATCGGTAACGTCAGCAAAACGATACGGTACCGGTTCACGTGAGTAGACACCAAACCCTTGCTTGGTCAGCATCCCAGAAACCGTCGTTACGATACCTTTGGCATCACCTTTTGCAGGGGTAGCCTGCAGCTTTTCAATCATCTTGGCCGTCGATTGGATAACAAAGTTATTCAATGGCCCGCCAGCAAAAGGCATCGCCCCGGTCACCGTCATGTCTTTATCGCGCGGCAGACCTAATGCATCGGCATAAATCAGCATGGCGATAGGAAAACAGCTATACAGCTCAATAAAATCCAGTTGCGTTGCATCAATACCTGCAAGCGATAGTGCAGCTTGCCCGGCCATTTCTGCCCCTAAACAACCACCGAGATCCGCTCGCTGGCTAACCGCCAAAATTTGATTACATTCTGTTGAAGCCGCCGGATATACCCAAAAGGCTTCATCAATACCGAGTTCACGTGCTTTCGCGATGGAGCAGATAATCACAGCTGAGGCCTGATCGACATTCCAGCTGGTGTTATGGCGCTTGGTATACGGAAACGCCAACATCGGATTTTCATCACTGGCATCACGGATGCTGTCGGCCGATAACGGCTTGCGCTTCCAAGCATCGGCATTATCCGCCGCAATATGGCTGAAACCGGCATACAAATCGGCGACGGCGTCACGATGCTCATCGACCGCAAGGGTGTTTTTATGGCGCCAAGCGCTATCCATTAACGCGTAATAACCCACCGGCATTCCCAAACCTGCGGTACTTTCAGATTCAAGCCAAAGCTCCTGCTCAGGTTCCCACACACGGTCAGGCTCCGGCTGTGCATCACGCACTGGCAATTCAACACTATTGACGGATGCAATCAGCTCACGGTATTTGGCTTCACCACCAGCAACCACACAGACAGATTTTTCACCCGATTCAATGGCACGACACGCATCAGAAATCAGCCCCTGCTGTAAAACACCGATCTTCGCCAACAATGTCGCGGCTGCTGGCGCACCGATTTGCTGGGCAATGGCTGCTGCCGGGTTGTTAAACGGCCACAATCCCTGAGGTACTGATATTTGATCCACAGCTGCCAATAATGAAGGGCAATCAATGGATGCAGCAGCCTGTTGGCAGGCCTGTGCCATCAGGTCGATCGCATCAGCACCGGCAGGCAGGGCTTGAGGATCAGTAATTTTTTGAGAAACTGCTGCTGCAGCAACGATAACGGGACTGTTGTCAGCGATCATAAACATCGGAGCCTGTATCAGAAAATATGATAAATAAAACGTCAGCCAGACTAAAAAGCGCTGGCAGCCCCCAAGGATAAAGCCCTCTGCGCCGTGGCTCAAGCGCTAGTGCCTTTACGCATCATACCCGGGGCGGTAACATGCAGCCCGATTCGACCTTAACACGGATAAAAAAACTCATGCCCATCCTCTGGAACGATCCAATTGCACTTGCTGATAGCGGCCAGACTTTGCACCTGGCCAGCATTAATGACGGTGAAGAAAAAGCCACCCAGGCGAGTGTTGATCAGGCAACTGCCAAAGCCGTCGAGCTGCTGCCTGATAGTTTGTTTGATGACGCCATGTTTATGTTATTTGAATGGAACAGTGACAAACACCAGTTAGACATCAATATCACCGATGCTGGCAAGAAGCAGAATGCCGATATTATTGTGCGTGTTATCCTCGACGGTACTTATGTTCCAGGCGTAGAGCTGCTGAAATACTGGCTAAAAGATTACCTGTCATCCTCAACTGGCTTCTTGCATTACTCCCTGATTGCCGCCTTCACTGATGCTGACCGACAATCTGTTCAGATGCTGTAATGTGGCTAAATACGGTCATTTTGCGCAACCAAAAACACGCTAGATCTGAATGTAAATGCATTCCATTTACACTGTCACGGAAACCTTTCGTCCACATTTGATCTAACTACCCACAGAGCCCGAAATTCCAACCTGCTGTATCAACACACCGTTGAATTAACGTAAAGGTACTCGGTTTGAAAGTTCTTATTGTGACAACACCCGTCAAACCCATCGGCCAAGGTGAAGGTGGTGGAGTTGATGTATCCTTGCACCATATCATTCGGGCTCTGACGCACCGGCAACACGAAGTTAGCGTCATCGCGCCGAAAGGCTCACAACTCGATGCAGACGTAGATGCCAAGCTGATTGCAATCGACGGCGAACTGCAACAAAGCTGCCAGGTTCATGCCCCGAATACGCGCTTCTTTTGTGACGACGATTGTGTGCTTAGTCGCATGTGGTCTGCTGCCCAGGCCCATCAGGATGACGTCGATTGCATCTTGAACCTCGCCTACGATTGGCTACCCATTTGGCTAACACCGTTTTTGCCGACACCGGTTTTTCATCTGATTTCGATGGCCAATGAAAACCAACAAGTCGCCAATGCACTGCAACGATTGAATCATACCGCCCCTGAGCGCATCGCTTTTCGTACTCACGCGGCAGCTAATACCTTTAGCTTCTCCCGACCGGTTACCACATTAGCGAATGGTTATCCGCTGGCGCAGTTTCCTTTTAGCCCAGACGGGGATGGCTCCATTGCCTGGGTGGGACGTATTTCACCCGAGAAAGGGCTCGAGGATGCTATTCGCATCGCTGTGCGCGCCGATATGCCGTTAAAGATTTGGGGCTTCGAGCAGGACAGTGATTATCGCCAAGCATTAACCCGTGAATTCCCTCCATCAATCTTACAGTGGCAGGGTTTTGTTCCGCATCAAACCCTGTTACAGCAATTTCAACATTGCAGCGCATTGCTGATGACTCCTAAGTGGGTTGAAGCTTTTGGTAATTGTGTCGCTGAGGCGATTTGCTGTGGCGTGCCTGTTGTTGCCTATAACGCAGGCGGCCCGGCTGAAATTGTCGAAAACGGTACAACCGGTTTTCTCATTCGCCCCGGTGATCTTGATCAAGCCGCTGCCGCCCTCTCTCACGTCTGCCAAATGAACCGCACAGAAGTGCGCCGACAGGGACACCAGCGTTTCTCCCTAGAAGCCTATGCTGAGCGATTGGAGATATGGATGGGGTTGCAGCGCACCACCCATTCGCGACACTCTGCCTCAAAAAGACAGGATCCTCCGCGTCCGCTTGCATTGGGATAGCTGACGCCTGCACACGACCTTTGCTCATCCATAAAAAAGCCGGTTTCTCGTATGAGAAACCGGCTTTTTCTACTCTCAATACCAACCTGAGGGCTATTTCAGATCAAGTACGTCCTGCATATCATATAACCCGGGCTTTTGCTCATTCAGCCATGCTGCAGCGCGCACTGCACCGCGAGCAAATGACATCCGTGAACTGGCTTTATGAGTAATCTCAACACGCTCGCCTTCGGCAGCAAACATCACTGTGTGGTCACCAACGATATCGCCAGCACGCACGGTCGCAAAACCGATGGTGTCTTTTTCACGTGCTCCGGTTTGTCCTTCGCGGCCATACACGGCGCATTCTTTCAAATCACGACCCAATGTATCCGCAACGACCTGGCCCATGCTCAAAGCAGTGCCTGATGGCGCATCAACCTTGTGACGGTGGTGCGCTTCGTAGACTTCGATATCCGAATCTTCACCCAACACACGTGATGCCGTTTCGAGCAATTTGAAACACAAATTAACGCCAACGCTGTAATTGGATGCCATACACATCGCCATCACCGATTGGTTCGCTAACAGCACATCCTTTTGTTCATCGTTGAATCCGGTTGTACCAATAACAATTTGTTTACCGGCATGGCTACACGCTGCTGCGTTCGCTAACGTCGCAACCGGGGTAGTGAAGTCAATCAACACATCAAACTGCTCAATTACGTCTTCAACAGACGCAACAACGGGAATACCGTTTTTACCGATACCGCCGAGTTCACCGGCATCAGCACCAATCATAGAGCTGGCCGGATGTTCGATAGCCGCAGTCAGTTGTACACCGTCTGCATGCGCACATGCTTCGATCAGGGTGCGCCCCATACGACCGCTGGCGCCTGTCACAGCAATTCTGATCATAATCTTTCCCAGTAGTAGTTCGGGTTTATAGTGTCATGTCGTCAAAAAAGTTTTTGACGCCATCAAACCAAGTTTTCTTTTTCGGGCTGTGCTTGTGACGATGTTCGCCATCAAAGGTTTCTTGCAACTCACGCAGCAAATCTTTCTGACGCTTTGTTAAGTGCACCGGCGTTTCAACTACTACACGACACAGCATATCGCCGACGCTACCGCCGCGAACAGGTTTCACACCCTTGCCACGCAATCGGAACATTTTTCCGGTTTGCGTCTCAGCCGGAATTTTCAGTACCACTTTGCCATCTAGCGTCGGCACTTCAAGTTCGCCACCTAACGCTGCATCAACAAACGAAATTGGCACATCACAATACAAATGTTTGCCGTCACGCTCGAACAACTTGTGCTGGCGAACATTCACTTCAACAAACAGGTCACCGTTTGGCCCACCGTCACGGCTGGCTTCACCTTCGCCAGACAAACGAATACGGTCACCGGTATCAACACCTGCAGGAATCTTAACGTTCAGTGTTTTGTGTTCACGCACAACGCCTTGACCGTGACATGTACCACAAGGGTCAGCAATCGTTTTGCCTTTGCCGTTACAGTGAGGGCATGCTTGCTGAACCGCAAAGAAACCTTGCTGCATACGAACCTGACCAGAACCCTGACAGGTACCACACGTCGTTACCTTGCTGCCCGGCTTACCGCCAGAACCATTACAGGTATGGCATGACGCAATCGTTGGGATATCGATCTTTTTCTCGGTGCCCTTAACGGCTTCTTCGAGATCCAATGCCATGTTGTATTGCAGATCACTGCCCGGTTGAGGCCCGCGACTGCGTCCACGGCCACCGCCGCCAAACATTTCACTGAAGATGTCACCAAAGGCATCGCCAAAACCACCGGCACCTGCACCGCCAAAACCACCGCCTTGGCCGTCAACACCGGCATGGCCGTATCGGTCATACGCGTCGCGTTTTTCCTGATTCGACAGAATTTCGTAGGCTTCATTAGCCTCTTTAAATTTGTCTTCGGCGTCTTTATCATCCGGGTTACGGTCCGGGTGATATTTCATCGCTACGCGACGATAGGCTTTTTTCAGATCTTTCTCTGAAACACCTTTATCGACCCCTAATACTTCGTAGTAATCTTTTTTAGACATCAGATTTGTTCAGCTAAGTGGTGTTAGTTGCAGTGACGACTGTAGAGATGACAAAGCCCGGCCTGCAAAACAGGTCGGGCCGTCGCCATAATCGAGGGGCTGGTGAAGCCCCTTAGCCAAGATAAGGCCCGGAAGGTTACTTATCTTCTTTGTCTTTCACTTCTTCAAACTCCGCGTCCACAACGTCATCAGCTGCGTTGCCGCTGGCGCCAGCATCTTGCGCTTGCTCACCGGCCTGTGCTTGTTCGGCTTGTTCTTGATACATGCGCTGTACCAAGCCAGAAGATGCTTCGGTGAGCTTGGTTGTTGCTGCTTCAATGGCGTCTTTGTCGTCGCCTTTGAGTGCTTCTTCAACTTCGCTAACAGCCGCGTCAATCGCAGTTTTCTCTTCTTCCGATGCCTTATCGCCTGCTTCTTCTAGCGTTTTCTTCACCGAGTGAACCATGCCATCGGCAGTGTTGCGCACTTGGATCATTTCTTCGAACTTGGCATCTTCTTCTGCATTGGCTTCAGCATCAGCAACCATTTGATCAATTTCATCATCCGACAAACCAGAAGATGCTTTGATCACGATCGATTGTTGTTTGCCTGTCGCTTTATCTTGCGCAGATACGTTCAAAATACCGTTCGCATCGATATCGAATGTTACTTCGATTTGCGGCATGCCGCGTGGTGCTGGTGGAATATCAGCCAGATCAAAGCGACCCAGAGATTTATTCTGTGCAGCTTGCTTACGCTCACCTTGTACGACGTGAATAGTTACCGCAGCTTGGTTGTCGTCAGCTGTCGAGAAGATTTGCGATTTCTTGGTAGGAATCGTGGTGTTCTTTTCGATCAGAGGAGTCGCAACGCCACCCATGGTTTCAATACCCAATGTTAACGGGCTAACATCCAACAAAAGAACGTCTTTTACGTCACCTGCCAGTACTGCGCCCTGCAGAGCGGCACCCATAGCAACAGCTTCATCAGGGTTAACATCTTTACGTGCTTCTTTACCGAAGAACTCAGTAACACGTGCTTGTACCAATGGCATACGTGTCTGACCACCAACAAGAATAACTTCGTCGATTTCAGATGTGCCCAGATCGGCATCTTTCAGAGCAGTTTTCATCGGCTCCAGTGAACGTACAACCAGATCTTCTACCAACGACTCAAGCTTGGCTCGGGTCATCTTAACAACCAAATGCTTAGGACCAGTCGCATCGGCAGTGATGTATGGCAAATTAACTTCAGTCTGCTGTGCAGATGACAGTTCGATCTTGGCTTTTTCTGCAGCTTCTTTCAGACGCTGCATGGCCAGTGGATCGCCTTGCAGGTCGATGCCTTGATCATTTTTAAATTCAGATGCCAAATATTCGATCAAACGCAGGTCGAAATCTTCACCGCCCAAGAAGGTGTCACCGTTAGTCGCTAGTACTTCAAACTGGTGTTCGCCATCAACTTCAGCAATTTCAATGATAGAGATATCAAAAGTACCACCACCCAAGTCGTATACCGCAATGGTGCGATCGCCTTTGGCTTTGTCCATACCGTAAGACAGTGCCGCAGCAGTTGGCTCATTGATAATACGTTTTACATCCAAACCGGCAATCTTACCGGCATCTTTGGTTGCTTGACGCTGTGAATCATTGAAATAAGCAGGCACAGTAACAACCGCTTCGGTGACAGCTTCACCCAAGTAGTCTTCTGCGGTTTTCTTCATTTTTTTCAGGACTTCTGCAGAAACCTGTGGCGGCGCCATTTCGTTGCCACGTGCAGATACCCATGCATCGCCATTACCCGCTTCGACGATTTTGTACGGCACCATTTTGATGTCTTTTTGTACAACGTCATCTTTGAAGCGACGACCAATCAAACGCTTAACTGCATACAGTGTGTTTTCAGGGTTAGTCACCGCCTGACGTTTTGCTGATTGACCAACCAATGTTTCACCATCTTCGGAATAACCGATGATAGATGGAGTCGTACGATCACCTTCAGCGTTCTCGATAACCTTAACACTGTCGCCATCCAGTACAGCCACACAGGAGTTGGTTGTACCCAGGTCAATACCTATAATTTTGCCCATTTACATAGTCTCCAAATATATTCTTTGCAATGCTCGTGGAACGAGCGATGAATCTTGATTCTGTTTTAATAAATGGGGGCTGAATGTAATTTTTCAACCCCAATCACTGAGCTTTTATTGAATTCCGGTTACGGTGCTTTAGACACAACAACCATGGCCGGGCGTACCAAGCGCTCATTCAATGTGTAACCTTTTTGCATCACATCCATCACCGTATTCGGATCCATATTCGGATTCGGTACCATGGTCATGGCTTCGTGGAAGTTCGCATCAAATGGCTCGCCGACCGGATTCAGCTGAACAACGTTGAATTTACCCAAGACGTCTAAAAATGTTTTGCGCGTTAGCTCAACACCTTCGGTAAATGAGCTCGTCTCTTCGCTGGCATCCAGTGCGCGTTCGAGGTTATCAATCACCGGAAGCAACTCACCAACAAATTTTTCTAACGCAAATTTACGTGCGTTCTCAACGTCGCGCTGTACACGACGACGGACATTTTGTGTCTCCGCCTGGTCGCGAATCATTTGGTCTTTCATTTGGGCAACTTCAGCGAGTGCATCTTCAAGTTGCTCTTCTAATGAAGAATCACCGTCTGCCGACGGATCAGCCGCCTGATCTGCCGTCTGCTGCCCTTCCAATTCAGTATTTTCTTGGGCACCGTCTTGCGGGGTTTCAGTGTTCTTTTCGTCTGCGCTCACTCGGATTTCTCCTAATTAATTAACTACTGGCACCATTATTGGGGCAAATATTCGAACTTCAAGCATCACAATTACGCGATAAAGCTGTAGATTTATACAGTAAAAACTTGCCAATCGTGAGATTGTCGATAAAATAATCAACATCAGGGAATAAAGTTGTAGAGGCACGTTATGCTGGTTAGCTTGTCCGTTTCACACTTCACGATCGCCGATCAATTAAATATCGATTTCCGTAGTGGCATGACGGCCATTACTGGAGAGACCGGCGCCGGAAAATCCATTGCACTCGATGCACTCGGTCTCGCCTTAGGTGCCCGATCAGATAGCAATGTCGTACGCCATGGCTCTGATAAAGCTGATATCCGCGCAGTCTTTGACTTGAGCAAACTACCTGCGGTTCGTCAGTGGCTAGCAACACAAGATCTCGACTGCGATGACGAGTGTATTACTCGCCGAGTAATTACCAAAGAAGGCAGGTCTCGTGCCTATATCAACGGCCAGCCGGTTAACTTGCAAAGCCTCAAAGCGCTCGGAGCGCAGCTGGTCGATATTCACTCCCAGCATGCACATCATCAATTGCTTGATCGCGAGTATCATCAGCATCTACTTGATGCTTTCGCCAACAACGGTTCGAAAGTCGACGCCGTGAACAAACACTACAAAGCCTGGCGACAAACCCAAAGCCGTATCGAGCAAATCCATAGTCAAAATCACGAGAACGACACTCGTCGTGAATACCTGCAATTCCAACTGCAGGAATTCAAAGAGCTGGCGCTACAAGACGGCGAATATCAGCAACTCGAGTCACGCCATCAGTTAATTGCTAATGCCGAAAAGTTACAACAGACCTGCCAACAAAGCCTAATGGTATGTCGCGATGCTGACGATTCAGCCGTGATCGATCAACTGCAACGTAGCTTACACGATCTTGAACCGCTGGCCGATCAATCTCCAACGATCAAAGAAGCACATCAACTTATTAGTAGCGCTATGATTCAGGTCGAAGAAGCCTGTTACTCACTGCGCGATCAATTAGATAACATCAACAGTGACCAGTCAGAGCTCGCTCAACTCGAAAGTCGGCTCAGCGCCATTCATGATCTCGCCCGCAAACACCGTTGTGAACCTGAAACATTGTTAGATACACAAACGCGGCTTACTAACGAGCTTGATCAACTTGTCAATGCCGACGCGCATCTCGAACAGCTAGCTAGCGAAGCACAAACACACTTAACGTCATACCACTTAGCCGCTGCTAAACTAGCAGACCAACGTTCAAAGTCAGCGAAAAAACTCGGCAAGCAAATCAAAGCGCAATTAACACTGCTCGGTATGGGAAATTGTGTGTTTGAAGTCGCCTTAAACAGTAACACCGAACACGTTAGCCTCAACGGTTACGAGCAGGTCGAATTCAAAGTTGCAACCAACCCCGGCCAACCGGCGCAGGGCCTTCACAAAATTGCATCAGGTGGTGAGCTGTCACGCATTAGCTTGGCCATTCAAGTAATCACGGCGCAAACCTCAACCATTCCGACACTGGTATTTGACGAAGTCGATGTCGGCATTGGTGGTGCGACGGCCGAGGTTGTCGGTCGACTTCTCCGGCAACTGGCTGGCGACGCACAAATTGTATGTGTAACGCACCAGCCACAGGTCGCCTCACAAGCACATCAGCATTATTATGTCGCAAAACAGCAAACTGCAGCGAATACAACAACACAAATGATCAGTCTCGATAAAGACGACAAAGTCAAAGAAATCGCGCGCATGCTAGGCGGCATTGAGATTACTCAGCGCACATTGGAACATGCTGAAGAAATGCTGCTGCACTAGAGCATCGTTTACAGTACTGCAGCACGCCAAAGCCAAGTTATTTCAAGTGCGCTTACTTTAGGTAGAGACGGGTTCTTCACCAACAAGTACTTGAATCGTATCGCCGTCGATAGCAACGGGGTACGTTTTCAAACATTTCGCTGGGCGTAAGCCATCAATCACCTTCACAGCTTTGGGGAAGTTTGCCCATTCGTTAACCTCCCCGGTCTTGATATCAAATCGAGCTCGATGCAATGGGCATTGGATCTCATCGTTCGCAGTAATATCGCCGTTTTCCATCGACTTAAACAGGTGCGTGCAACGGGCTTGCGTTGCATAAAATCCATCGCTTAAGTGATAAATCAGAATATGTTCGCCGCCAACTTTGAACGCGCGCTTCTCTCCAACACCAATATCTGTTGTTTTGCATACATCATCGTTCTCCTCTATTAGGCTCAAAAGAGAATAGCTCGATTTGTTCTCTCAAAACAACTGATTGGGATGCCAGCATTATTAAAGACGTTTAACGCATTAAGCGCTTTCGTAATTGAGGTCGGTGATCGTTTGAGACACGTCTGAGCGTTTTCAGCAGTCAGAAGGAGTGAAACAACAAGGAGAGTTTACAGGTATAAAAAGGATGAGCAACACGGCAGCTGTTAGCCGCAGGGATTGGGGATTGGGGTTAGGATTCACAAACTCCAGATACAATAAAACCCTGACCGTTCCCGATCAGGGTTTTGAATAAAAGCTTGGCGATGACCTACTCTCACATGGGGAAACCCCACACTACCATCGGCGATGTACCGTTTCACTACT
>CACSIN010000018.1 GCA_902705835.1 BD1-7 clade bacterium | reverse complement strand
ATAAAAACGTAATAGAGGTTTATCGAAAACGTTATGTGAATTTAGCCCTTAATTCTTGTGAGCGACATCCGTATAACCTGTGATGGCATGCTAAGTTGTTGTGATTGATGCATTTATGGCGTGAATAAATGTAGGGCTTTGATTATGTTGCAGTCATCGGGATTTATAAAAAAATAAATTATTAGTCCGGATTTGGATTGGCCGTCCTTTGAAATAATGATAAATCATAAGAGGAAAACAACAATGTACCGCTACGCGACTCAAGAAGCCGCGCGTGCCACTTCTGGGGTATCCCTATTTGCGCTCGTCGTGCTTTTGTTCGCCGTGTTGTTTCATCAGCAAGCGATGGCACACGGTTCAATGGATACACCGATTTCACGTGTTTATGAATGTGTATCGAATGCTAAATCTAATAGTTGGACGTCAGAAAAGTCCAACAGTGCTGCGTGTCAGGCGGCACGTGCAGTGGGTTCGAATAACCAGTTTTATTGCCCACATTGTAAAGCCGGAAACTCGCCAGATCCTTATAATCAGAATTACAACTACGCCGGTTTGATGCCTGATGGCAACATTTGTGGCGGTGGTCGAAGTGATTATCGCGGTATGAATCTTGTTCGTAACGATTGGCCAACAACCAGTGTCTCATCTGGCCTGTACAACATGAAATATCATGCAGCGGTAGCGCATGCACCGTCTTTTTGGCGTGTGTGGGTGACCCGTGATGGGTACAACCCTGCGAATGCTCTGCGTTGGTCTGATTTAGAAGAGATTAGCTGCCCGCAGAATACGCATGACGGTCTGCAATCTGGCTATTACAACATTCAATGTAATATGCCGCAGCGCTCAGGCAAGCACGTGCTTGTCAGTGTTTGGCAACGTGAAGATCCAGCCGGCGAATTTTTTAGCTCCTGTAGTGATATTCAATACTCAGGTAACAATGAGCCTGACCCTGTGATGTGGACATCAATCGGTAAGCTGAGCCTAGAGAAGGCGGGTACTCTGCCTGTCGGTACCGAAGTGAAATTCCGTTTGATTAATGGCGGTGGAGATGACGTTGAATCACACTCGATGATGGTGACCAACGGTATGGCGACAGCCAACAATCAGTGGCAGCAGTATCTGGCACAAGTCGTTAATGATGATTCTATGTACGTAAAAATTGGAGAGCTTTCTGGTGATAACGTTTCACCGGTGAGATTCCCAACCTCAAACCGTCAGAACGATGTTTGGACCCAAAACGAGTTAACGGGTTACCAATTCGCCGTTGAGTTTGATGAGCCTGCGCCAGTGCCAGATCCTGACCCGACACCGGATCCAGATCCAACGCCAGACCCTGATCCAACACCGGATCCAGATCCAACACCGGATCCAGATCCAACACCGGATCCAGATCCAACTCCAGACCCTGATCCGACTCCAGACCCTGATCCAACCCCGGATCCTGATAATGGCGGAATCCCAAGCCCGGGTAGCGCCCACTGGTTGATGTTGATGGTACTTGGCTTGTTCGCAATGCGTCGCTTCAAGTAACACTTCTCTCGCCGATCATGCCCCTGCCGCATTCAGCAGCAGGGGCTGTACAAAAAATACAGTTTCTTCCAACGATTTTTTTGGCCTCACGAATTGTGTCTGAATAGGTGAGCGCCAGAGTTATGCCTGAAAACCAAAGGGTTAGAATATGAAAACCGTATACCGCCAGTCGCTTCTGGCACTTTCTATCGCTAGCTTGAGTACCATGGCGCTCGGGCATGGTTATGTTTCCGAAGGCTCTGGTGGTGTTGCCGCCAGTCGCTCAGCCCTATGCAAATATCCAACTCGGGATACTAATGAGAAGAATACCGATTGTGGTGGTATTCAATATGAACCACAAAGTGTTGAAGGCCCTGACGGATTTCCTCAGGGAGGAGTGCAAGATGGCAGAATAGGCAGTGGTCAAACCTATCTGGCGGCACGTCTTGATGAGCAAACGGCTGATCGTTGGGTTAAGCGACCCATTCGATCTGGCCTACAACGATTCGAATGGACATTTACCGCTAATCACCGTACTGCTGATTGGAAATACTACATCACTAAACAAAATTGGAACCCGGATCAGCCGTTAGCCCGTGCACAATTTGATCTTGAGCCATTCTGCGTAGTGCAGGGCAATATGCAGCAGCCACCAAGCCCGATGTTCCACGATTGTGTTGTACCAGAGCGTGACGGTTATCAGGTGATTTTATCGCTTTGGGATGTTGGTGATACGGCGGCAACGTTTTACAGCGTTATGGATGTTAAATTTGATGGTGATAACCAGCCGGTGACTCCGCAATGGACACAAGGCGGCCAGATTATTCCATCCATGGATTTGAAGGCGGGTGATCGTGTTTATACCCGTGTATTTGACACCAGTGGTGAAAACAACGGTTATCGTACACAGCTGAATATCACTTCAGCGATTGACGGGCAGGGGCCTAACTGGGCTCACGCGTTAGCGGAAAAAATCAACCAAGAACAAGATCTGATTCGTGCCGGCGATACTGATGGCAACGGTAACTTCACGCCTGCGTATGGAACGAACCTCGTTTATTTGCAAGCCGGTAGTGGATTAGAGCGAGTAGAAGTCGGCTACACCATTGCGCCCGATCCAACGCCAGATCCGGACCCGACACCGGATCCTGATCCAACACCTGATCCAGACCCAACGCCTGATCCAGATCCAACACCCGATCCGATCCCGGATGTGCCTCAGCCTGGCAGTGCTCATTGGCTGATATTGTTAGGCCTAGGCTTGTTTGCGTGGCGTCGCCGATAGATCTTGTGATTGAACTATGAAAGCCCCTTTTTAGGGGCTTTTTTATTGTCTTAAAAAGCCCTAGCTATTCAGCAATAGAGAAGCTCACATACGTGTCGTTTGTCGCCAAAGACGATGGCATGCTGTTCCCAAATATGGCCGATTTTAAGAGCTGACTCTTTTGATATGTTATAGATGAAGTAGCTTTCTTCGGGTTCCCAATCACTGTTTGAAGGAATGCCTAATGCTGTAGCTATATCAAAACCGCTTAGTGATAATTGATTTAAAAAACTCAAAGAACGTTCATGATTAATAGTGTCTGAGAGTTTTTGTGAGCAAGGATTCCAAGCAGTAATAATGGCCCAGGTTTTAATCGCATTGGCGAGACAAAATCGCTCAAACTCGTGATTTGGTTGGTTGATTTTTAGATCAAAGGTTTGTGTAGAGAAACTTACTCTGAATAGGGTGTCTGTGTACGCTTGGTGAAGTGCAGTATTCTTCATAGTTGATGCTCCGCAGGCTGAATGTTTTTCATCAAATATGACTCCGTGTGTGGCGTCCAGTCAGGTAGTAATGAGGTACTGATGACCTCGTTCTCAAATGTGCATCTAACACCGCTGATAATATCGGGAAGCATGCCGATTTTCTGCTTTGCAAATGGACGTTGATTAGGTGGTGTCCAGTTTTCTTCACCTTTGCGATACAGACTATTTGGGCCACTTCGCAAATGTCGGCCAAAGTTCACCCAAGTATTTTGCCCGCGCGTCTCTGTTGTTAGAGCAATGCGTGCCAAAGGGCTGAACATCACGCTATGGTCAAACCATGCCTGGTCCTCACCGTTAGCTGCGAAGTTATTACAGTTCATCGCGTGCCCGAAAACATCATGAACAATCCGGAAGATGTCATTCATTAATAAGCGATACTCGCCGATTCTAATGCCGCTATCTGATAGCATCGGGTTGGTGTCATGAAAACAATCATGGCCAAAAGCGTCGGCCGTTTTCAGATACCAGAGGTGGTGGTCGTGAATATCAATCAACATATCGAAGCTGCTTTTGTACGGTTCAGATTCATAGGGCCAGGGTTCGATAGTTAGGCTTAAGTGTTTCTGCATCCATTCAAATTGTGCCAAGAGTTCTTCGTTCATCTGTGCATAGGCGCATTTCGCAACTTCAGTTTGTGTATATTCGGGTATTGCATCATAGGCATCTGCGATAAACATGCCGCGAGCGGGGTTCATCGATGTTTGATACATCGCATCAACGGGTTGGATCTGGTAAGAGGTAAGATAGGATGCCTTAACATCATTCAGAATCGGACATTGTCCACCGAGTAGCCATTTGATTTTGCAGTACGCTTGAATTTTTTGCCGCTGGTTCATCGGTTAATCCTCAAGTGTAAATTCAATGTTATGAATCGACTTCCAGCGAGCAACGATGTTGTCACTGATGTTCTGGGGATATGGGTGAACACCGTTGGAAAGAGACCTTTGCAACAAGATTTCAATCGCCTGGTTGTGGGCGTAAAAAACAGGATCTAGATATTCGATACGGGTGGGTTCATCAATTGAGAAATTGATGGGGCGCTTTTCGCAGAGTACGTCAGCTTCACTAAACGTATCGCCGAATTCGTCTTCAGCGCCCATATTGGCTAGCCAGCAGTTACTAAAGCTTGATCGCCGGTATTTACTGCCGATGCAGTTAGTTTTGCCCGTGGCTGTTACGACGACGAAACTGCTCTCGATAGCATACTCTACCGCAGCGATATCATTGCTGGAAATTGCTGTGAATTGATTCTGGTTTGCTTCGGTTAATTTGCTCGGGTCGCTGTCGACAATGGATACGTGGCATTCAATGTCGCGAAGCCTTTCAGCGATACCAATACCGACCTTGCCAAAGCCAAAAACAGTTGCTGTTTTGCCCACTAACGACTTCCCGGTGAGCTGGTTAAATGCACGCACGAACGCTTCTCCGGTACCGAGACAAGTTTCGAGGGCTTTTACGCTACTCAGATCGATACTGATGCATGGAAAGCTCAAATCCGAGTGTTGGTATTTTTGTGTTCCTGTGCCGGTGAGTTCAATGGTTCCGAGGCGGGGAGGTGTTATGTCAAGGAGTTCAGCAGCGCAATCAAGGTGCACATCAAAAGCCATATTTGTGCATTCGGATAGTGGCAGCCAAGTCATTCCCGCATCTATTGCTGCCTGAAGAAAAGTAGGTTCAGGCGTCATAAAGCTGGGGCTTGTAACAGTGACCTCAGCACCAGCTACGACTAGCGCGTTGAGCTTGATAATCGTCGCGGTGGTTAGAGGCACATTGTGTAAAATCTTTAGTCCTTTAAAGGGTGGGTTTTGACGGTATTGCTCCTCTTGTTCATTGAGAAAGCTGATTCTAATCGGGGCGTAACTGTTTTTAACGCGTTGTGCGAAATGCTCGAACATAGGGTGTTCCTGCCTTGCCTGAGTTATTCGTTGTTTGATGAATTTTGGTGAGTTCTAGGGCAGTGTAAGCAGGTATCTTTGATGCGGTGGTGTAATGAATCGCGGTTATGGAAAACACAATCAATTCGTCATTAGTTTGAGATTATTGTTAGATTTTGGGATTGGATAGGTAGGGGGGGGAGGGCTTGGTATTTCGCTACGATACGACTGCGATAGATTTGCAGGTGGATAGCCGGGGAGCTAGCCCCAATGTGGTCTGTTTAGATAACGATCTGTGCGCATTCCTTCTCAAGAGTTTTTGCCAGCTAAGAGTTCGCTTAGGTAGGCAAAAACAAGTAAGAGGCAATGATAAGAAGTGTTGCACCCAGCGTTTGTGAAGAGCGGATGGCAGAGTCTGCGAAAGCTTTGCTAGTGCAGATCTTGAACTTGGAAAAGAACGAGAAGTGGACTATTTACAAGTTTTTGGCGGCTCAGGCTTTTTCCCCAAGCCGAGTAATAATGCCCTGCAGTGCAGCCAACTGGGCATCGTTGATATTCGCCATCAACTGCCGCTCGAGGTGGCTGTTGTGAATATGGGTCGGATTTTTGGCATAGCCACGGATATAGTCAAGTAACACAGCGAGTTGCGGGTTGTCTTCATCATGGTCACTAAGTTCCGGTTTGAGCATGATGCGATACAGCGCACTCATACCTTCTTCAAGTGCAGTTTTGTTCTTTTCGCCGAGCATATCGAGAAGTTCGGCGTCGAGTTTTTGCGTGGAGCGAACGGCATCTTGCATCAGCACAAGGCCGCGTTCGGTCAGCTGCAAGCGTCGCACGCGCTTATCGTGGTTGTCGGTTACCCGGGCTACATAACCTAGGCCTTCCAGCTCATTGGCAATACGTGAAATAGCCTGAATGCTTACTTTGTTTTGTAGCGCCAGTTCAGAAATGGTGATGCCGATATGTTGTTCGACAGGCATATAACCAAGCACTTGTGAAAACGACATTTGCAGGTGTTTGTGGCCCTGCTGCTTGGTCAGTTCCATCAAACGTTTTTCGAGATAACGGGATGAAATACCAGCGAGGCCGGCAAACGGAATACGATGCTCGACATTACCGATCAAATTGGCTTGTTGGCAAAGCGCATTGGCAGCGTCTGTTAGGCGAAACATGACCTCGCTACCGATGGTTTCTTCCAGTTCGTTGTTGATATTGAAGATGCCATCTATCGCGTCTGTGATCAGGCGGGTGCCTTTTTCACTTAACACGATGATTTTGGCGCGGGCATCAGAGGGGTCTGATTGCCGTTCAATTAAACCAAGCCGTTCGATGGGTTTGAGCGACTGATTGCATTGCTGGTTGCTCATTCCCAGTTTGGACGCCAGTGTGTTCAATCGAAACCGGCCAGTGGCAATCAGCATCAGTGGCGGGCCGAGGTTCATTGTTAAATCAGCGTGGCCATTGATACTCATGCGGTGCATCAGACGCGCTTCCATTGCGCGGCTGACTTGCATCAGCTGTGGGTATAGTAGGTTGGCTTTCAATGTAGGTGCTGTCGTTGTCGAAGTCATCGGCGCATTATACGCAAATCGGCGCATTATTAAACGCGTGTTTAAAATATCATTAACGCGGGTTTACTAAATGCAGCGGCTGGTGTATTTCGCGTGCGATGTTTGTTAATTTGAAAAATGTTCTGGTCAATAAAACCGGACACATTAATTTGCTAAATTTTCATACTGAAGCGGCGATAAATCATTGTTTGATGAATGAAGTCGATCTAGGTTGTAATACTTAATATAAGCTCGAACGTCATTCATCATATGCTCACGAGTGGGCTGATGAACTTTGAAGATCCAATCGTGCTTTAAGCTGCCGAAGAAACGTTCCACAACAGCATTATCCCAGTAAGCACCTACATCTCCCATTGATGGCCGTATGCCATAATCTGCCAGCAGGTCACGGTAAGGCTTACTGGTGTACTGCGACCCTCGGCCACTATGAAAGATAAGCCCTTTGGCTGGGCGACGAAGGTTGTACGCCATGATCATAGCTCGACTAATCAAGCTGGTTGTCATGCGTTTATCGGTCGCCCAGCCAACGATACGACGAGAATAAAGATCCATCACAACGGCCAAGTACACCCAACCTTCGGCTGTTTTTAAATAGGTGATGTCCCCCGCCCAAATTTGACCCAGCCCGACAGGATTAAAGTTTTGATTCAATAAATTCGCCGCTACGGCATCGCTGTGCTTGCGCTTCGTTGTTATCTTGTACGCTATACGCTGGCGGACCTGGAGTTTCAATCTCCCCATGATTTTCATGACCTTATAGCGTGTTACGTCAAAGCCCTCAGCGCGNAAATTTTTGGCCATTTCTCGGCTACCCAAACTCTCGCGACTCGATGTAAACAGCGCTTTGATCCTTCGGTACATCGTCAGCTCTTGAGTCGTTATTAACTGGGCTGGGCGAACCCTCCATGCGTAGAAGGCCGACTTGCTGACCTTCATCACTCGACAAAGCAGCCGCACGGGGTAGCTTTGAGTGTGTATTTTGATGAAGTGATATTTCACTTCATTTCTTTCGCAAAGAAGGTGCTGGCCTTTTTTAAAATGTCTTTCTCCATGCGCAGTACCTTGTTCTCTTAGCGCAGGCGTTGAAGCTCTGCTCGCTCATCTTCAGCAAGCCCTTTGCCAACCGACAACTGTTCTTGCTGATCCTTCCAGCGATACAATAAGTTGCTCGCCACACCCAATGATTTGGCAGCCTCAGCCACTGAATAGCCTTGATCGCGCACCAAGGCCACTGCTTCTTCTTTGAACTCTTTAGGATACTGTTTGTAACTGCGCTTCTGTCCCATAATGACACTCCAATAATTGACGGGTATTGTCTCTTATTTAAGTGTCCGGTTCATTCAACCAGAACAGAGCGCGGGTATTTCAGTATGCTCAAAATTTTATCGCGCCATGTCTACGCTGCGCTCATGCTTGTACGTAGGTTGCCTGCTCGCAGTAATTTTTGAAACGGGACTTCGACCCAGCGATGGAGAAGGATACTAGAGATTGCAGTAACCACTAGGTAGCTAAATATATATGAAACCCTAACCCAAACATCGGCGTCTGCAAAAGACTGAGGTTTAATAAATACAATCAAGAGGCAGAGAACCGACGAATGGGAAAGATAGAGCGAATAGGAGACTTGCCCACAATACACTAGCTGGGAGGCGTTAATAAAACCTGGTGGAAGTCGTTTCAAAGAAATTGAAAGGACAAAATATGCGAAAAAAATAATTGTCAATGGTAGAGAGAATGGATATTTTTGTATCGAAAAGACAACTAGAAAACCAGTAATCCAGAATAGAATAGAGTGTTCTTTTTGTGCCGATTTTTTACCTTTTAAATTCTCGTATATCAAATACGTTAGAACTCCGACAGAAAATCCGCATACGACTCTTATCACTCCAAATATTGATAGTCCGTGTGCTTTATAGCTCCATATAATGAGTGCCGCATCCGCAACTACAATGACAAGAATCAGTGAAACTAGTACAAAGGTATACTTTCTGAACAAACCCAATATTGATACAAAAATCGGGAAAGTCAGGTAAACGAGCCATTCACAGCTTATTGACCAAGCAGCTAAATTCCAGCTGACCGTCGTTGGAAGCCCCCAAGACTGAACCATAAAAATCGTTTGCAACAGAGATTCCCAGGTAAAAACTGCATGTGCGGGTAAGCCGGTAACATGATCGGATAAATCCCAAATACTATTTCCCATAAAAATAAAAATTGGAATAAGAATCATCAGTAAAGTCGCAATATATACAGGGTACACCCTCGCAATACGATTCTGCAAAAACGCTATGTACCGATGTAGAGATATTTCTTCAAATGCTTGAAAGTGTTGATACGAAAGAACAAATCCGCTAAGAAAAAAAATGCGTCTACAGCAGTTTGCCCAAAGTTAAAGTATGTGTTTAACGAACTCGTCGTGGGGAATAGCACTGCTACTAAGTAGAGTTGTGTATGATATATAACAACCAGTAAAGATAGAAAAAATCGAATACTTGTAAGTGCAACAATGTTCTCTTTACTTTCCATAGTTAATACTCCATTACTTCTCGCGAGTGTCGTTAGTCATTTTTAGAAAACGGATGGGAGTTACCTTTCTTGTAATTGGAGGGCAACTTAAACTAAACAATGAAATGAAACTTATTAATATGGTTAGTTTTTTAGCACAATAGCAGAAAGCCAGAAATCTAGGTACCGCTCACTTGTGAAGCTGATCAATATACTACTAACTATAGAGCTATAAATATTGGTTCCCTGAACAACGACCAAGTAAGGTGTGTTTAGATTAGAGTTTTTGTGCTTGCTAAGGAGGCCTAAGGGGAGCTTTTCTTGAAAAAGCGATGTGGCCACGGAGAAAGCAGGAAAATAATAGATAAACGGATATTCAAGGACAAAGACTACAAACGAAAATCAGGGCATTACTCTCATTTTTTGCAGCAGCCTCGCTCGCGACGCCGGTGTTTGGAGCTGCACCAGCCCTATCAATCGACAGCATTGACTCAACTTTTCCATCAAAAGACAACCGTTCGATTCTCGAAAAGCAACCAATCTATTCCTTTGCTAGCGGTGAATTTGGCGTTACTGCAGGCGAAGGTAGCGAGGTGGATTTCAATATCAGCTGTGGAGCCGGAACAGATACTAACGTTAACTCCTATATCTTTATCTACAATCCATGGGTGTCAGGTAAACCTAAAAACCTAACGCGTTTCAACGAGCACCCAAAACTCGGCCTCACTTAGACTTGAGGAGGGGAAACTCCCAGTTGGAGTTTATCCGCAGAAATATGTAATCAGATGTGAAGGTGACGATTATCTAGTATCCGGCGCTGAAGAAGATGCAACAGAGATCGTTTTCAGTCTTAAAGCACACTCTTCATATGCACCTGCACCAGGCCTGATGACTTACACATCGAAGCCGCAATTTAAAGGTTATGTAGCATCCGCAAATGGTGCACAGGTGAGAGCTTACGTTTATGCAGACAATCAGTTGACGTTAACACAATTTGGTCAATTCAGAGGTGCTTACTCAGGTAAGAACATTCACTTAAATTTTGACGCTAATGTTTACGAAGATAATTCTCCTGATTTTACATTGTTTGAAGAAGCAGGTACCTGTTTAGCTGACTAGTGAACCACTAACACCTCAGAGTAATGCTCTGAGGTGTTTTTGTTTTTTTTACACCGTTATAAGTTATCACTGTTCAGTCCAGTGAAGTAGAACGGCTCCAAAGCGTCCAATTTGAAGCGTTTTGTTACGATTCACAAGTTTGCTTGAGTAAACTCATATACTTAAACTAGCGCAAGAGATGGCTTGTCGTTTTTTAATAAATTCAATCTCTTTTTCTGATTACGTACCGTTATTCCGATGCTGGATAGGTTTGCGGCATGATTTCTGCCATGTGCCGATCAGGTATCGTAGCTTGACCGGGTCAACGCTTCTGTCTGTTGGTTGAAAATCAACCAAATTGTCGGTGTTCGACACCCGACCGATAGGCAAAACCATGAAACACGCTTTTTGGGCTCTAACCCTCATTGCGGGTATTACCGCATGTTCGAACAACTCTGATAGTGATGGCAACTCGGATGACGACACTGGCTCACCGGCATTGCTCAACGCTGATTAGCATATTGATCCGATATTTCCGCCTCAAGGCCGAGTACATACCCATGCCAGTAACTTGGCGTTATGTGGTGACCATTTGATGGCAGTGTGGTTTTCCGGCGATGGTGAACGTAACGGTAATAAAGTAAAAATTAAAGGATCCACCGCGCGTATTCCTCAAACAGGTGCGTTGACGTGGCAGCCGGCATTTGATGTCGGTTACAACGGCACAGGCACGCCGGATACTAACCCAGCTCTGATTACTGAGCTAGCACAGGGCGGGGTAGTTTGTGCCAGTGTGACGACCATTTGGGAGACGATTAACTTCAAAGATTGGGCCGGCGTTGAACTACGTTATCGAGACGCGACGGTTAGCACTGATAGCAACGGTAATCCGAGCTTCGATTGAGAGCAGGGTTTGGCTGGCGAGCGTTTTACCCTGAACTTGGCCGAGGATTTTAAGGATACGTTGGCAGATCAACTCGGTAACAGTTGGCCACTCAAAAACAATCGTTTTGAGCCCGCTGGTTTTGCATCATTCGCGGTGGGCATAGTGACTCCCGAAGCCTTGTATGAAGCAGTTATGAGTCTATTGAAAGGGCGCATGCCTGCAATGAGTGACTTGGAATTCGCTGCGATGACAGACCGCCTTTCTGATGTGAATGACACCGAAGGTTCGGCGTTGAATTAATTAATTGAGGGCACGCAAGGGCCGAGTCAATTGTTAACGAGTATCGATACTTTACGTTCAGCAGGTGGCAAAGTAGAAAGTTTGTTGACGTTTGTGTTTCGATTGTACGATCAATACGTGATTGCGCGTCTTGAGACACGAACCCTTGATTCGGATAGCCGTTACTACCAACTCGGTTGGGAAACGCGGGAAAACCCACAGATCATAAAACGCGGAGATCTAGAACATTGGCTTTTGCCGCTGTATTCTGATGACTTGAGCATCTCCGTTGTCGCCTACTCAGATGATAGCGAGCGCACTGGCTAGTACGCTCGCGGCTCAGCGATTATCTCTTTTAATCACTCTTCGGTGTATCTACGGCTTTCTCGGGCGCAGATAGCATTTCATAATCGTTAATCTCCGGCAGCTCATCGGTTGAGCCAAGCAGTATCGAGATCCAGCGCGTCTTTTCGTTGATATCCATCGCGATTTTAACAGCCATAGTCAGCGGCACCGACAAGAACATACCAACCGGCCCTAGTAGCCAGCCCCATACAACCAAACTAAGAAACACGACTAGTGTTGATAAACCCAAACTGCGACCCATCATTTTCGGCTCGATCATGTTGCCGACGATTGAATTAATGGCAACGTAACCGATGGCAACGCCGCCTGACTGTACTGGCCCAAACTGAATGAGCGCCAGTAAAACGGGGGGAATCGCGGCAATTACTGAGCCGATATTCGGTACGTAGTTGAGCAGGAAGGCAATCAGGCCCCACAGTAGGGGATAGTCAACATCGATGATTATCAAAAGGATGTAGGCCAGCGTACCGGTTGCTGCACTCATCATGGTTTTAATAACGATGTAACGGTTTAGCGTATCTGAAAAACGCGAAAAATAAGACAATGTCCGCTTTGGGTTATCTGAAAGCACGTAGAGCTTTTTGCCAAAACAGTTAAGTTCGAGCAATATAAAAACGACTAACAGCAAGATAAAAAACATATTCGTGAGCGTAGCAACCAAGCTGTTTAACGACTGGCCCACAAAGCCAAGCGCCGCACTTAGATTCATCATGTTTTTGACATCCGGCGTCTCTTTAACGGCCCCCACCGCAACCAGCCACTCTAACCAATCATGTGAAACGTCCGTTAAACGTTTTTGATAGGTCGGCAGATTTTCACTAAAGCCGGTGAGTGAGTTACCAATCAGTGAGCTGACTAAGAATGCGCCACCGACGAGGCCTGTCATTACCAGCGTAAGGCTCAACCATTCGGGTACCCGATGTCGGGTTAACCAGAACATTACCGGGGCGCTTAACGCAGAAATAAATATCGCAACCAGAAAGGGCGCAATAATGGCTTCTGCGGATTTAACAGCAGCCATAATCGCGACAAGGGCGGCCAGTGAGATGATGCTCCAGGTGCCTTTCCCGGGGCGGTAGATGTTTTCCATAAACGTCTCTTTGCGTCAAACTAGCGTTGTTATTGTGAGTAGTTTCTGATCTTTGGGGGCGTTGAATATAGCATGAGTTTATTGGTTGGATGGGCAATTTCCGCAAGTATGCATGGTTCTTTTGGCTGGGTTAGATATATCTAATGCTCAAAAACGAGACTCAATTCCTTATCTGTCAATTACTTGTAAAGTGTTGGTCATTTAATCTCGGCATCATTCAAGCCTGAGTTCAAGCAATAGCGCGCGCTTGCAGGGTAGCGAAAATCGATTCATCATTGCGCCAAAAGTACTGCGGCCCACTTATGGGAACCTCTAAAAACTATCTTGCTTGCGCTGGCGTCGTTAAAATTCAAATCAAATCGGTCATTTATTGCACATAAACCCGAGGGTCGGCCCCGCCTGTTTTCATCGAATTTTGCCTCGCCAGCGCTGCGCCGCCTACGTTTTTAGAGGCTCCCTTATATCGCCAATAGTGGAGTGGATCAACCGATGCATTCTTTAACAGGGGAATCCTATGCATAAGCAATTACGAACAATCGCCGCCGGGCTCTTGCTCGTCGGTATTCATACTAACGTTGTTGCTGATCAGGTAATGATCGACAAGGAAGCTCGTTGGAGCTACCTCGACGCGCAGCGTCAAGCGCCTGCAAACGCGCAGCTACCCAGCTTTAACGCCTCAGATTGGGCCAGTGGCCATGGGGTATTGGGTTACGGCGATAGCGGTATTGAAACCGAGATAGATTACGGTAGTGATAAAAATAATAAGAACATTACGACATATTTTCGCCACCAATTCAGTGTCGAAAAAGCCGAAGAATTCAGCGCTTTACGTCTAAAACTGATGCGTGATGACGGCGCTGTTGTGTATTTGAATGGCCATGAACTGACGCGTCAGAATATGCCGACGGGCACAATTACGTCTTCCACGTTGGCTAGTGAAACAGTCGGTCAGAACGACGAAAAACTCTATCATGTCGGCTATGTTGCCGCTGATCGCCTGCAGAATGGTGAGAATACGCTGGCGGTTGAGCTGCATCAGCGCAGTCCTTCGAGTTCAGATACCTGGTTTGATTTGAAACTGATCGGTATAAGTGGTGACGGTATTGCTGAACGTGTGCGCGGCCCCTACCTGCAAACCGGAACGCCCGATAGCGTTCGTGTACTGTGGCGCACCGACGAACCTGCAACGAGCTGTGTTCATTACGGTACGGCGGTTTCTACATTGAGTGATACCGTCTGCTCCGATGCACTGGTTACCGAGCACGAAGTTCGCTTGCAAGGCTTGAATCCGGCGACACGTTACTTCTATAAGGCGGTGAGTAATGAGCAGGTGATGGCGCAAGGTGCTGACAACTATTTTGAAACCTCGCCGGTACCTGGAACTCGTGAAAAAATCCGCATTTGGGCGATTGGTGATGCAGGTACTGCCAACGCCAATCAACGTGCTGTTTACAATGCGTATCAGGCTCACACCGGTGATACCTACACAAATGTATGGGTTATGTTAGGTGATAACGCCTACGGCGATGGCACAGACGACGAATATCAGCGTGCGGTATTTGATATGTATCCTCAACTCCTGCGTCAGGCAGTTGTGTGGCCGACGATCGGCAACCACGATGCTCATACATCAGATTCAGCAACCCAAAGCGGTGCTTACTTCGATATTTTTTCTCTACCAACGCTGGGGGAGGCGGGGGGCCTGCCTTCCGGTACTGAGGCGTATTATTCGTATGACTACGGCAACATTCATTTCATCGTTTTAGACTCTGCAGAATCTTCACGTATGCCCTGGGGTGACATGATGCGTTGGATGGAAGCGGATCTGCAAGCCAGCGATGCGGAATGGACAATTGCCTATTGGCATCATCCTCCGTATACCAAAGGCTCGCATGATTCTGATTGGGAACTCCAGTTGATCCAAATGCGTAAAGTTGCTAACAAAATGCTTAAGCGTTATGGCGTTGATTTGGTGTTATCAGGGCACAGCCATAGTTATGAGCGGAGTAAGTTCATCGACGGTCACTACGGGCAAGCATGGACATTCTCTAATCCTCGTCACGCTATCGATAGTGGCTCCGGTCAACGTGAAAACGACGGTGCTTACACCAAACCTGGTGCACATGTCTCTAATGCCGGAGCGGTGTATATCGTTGCGGGCAGTTCAGGCAAGAAGTCGGGCGGTAAGCTTAACCATAAAGCCATGTACGCGTCGTTGAATGAACTGGGCTCGATGGTCATTGATGTCGAAGGCCTAACGATGGATGCAGTATTCATCGACNAAAAAGGTCAGGTGCTGGATCATTTCAGCATTGAAAAATAAGTAAAACAGACAAACTATGTCTGGCAATTCGCTACTGAGTACCCATTGTGTACCCAGTAGTTCTTGGAGTTACGTATGACCCAAACGGCATTCTCACCTTTGTTGCGTTTAACCGTATTGGTAGCGGTGCTGTCGGTGTCCGTTCAGGTATCGATGTTGTATGCGCACGGTGCTGCTAATGGCCGTATTGCCAAAATGACTCATGCGATCGAACATCATCCGAAGGATGCGAATCTGAGGTTAAAACGCGGTCGCTACTATCTTGAAAAGTACCAATATGATGAAGCCGAAGCGGATATCAAAAAAGCGCTGTCTCTGCAGCCTGATTTGATCGCGGGCCACTACTTTTTGGCAGAGACTTGGTACTACAGCGAAAAGTACGCCCGTGCATTGGGCGAGATTGATCGTTTTATCCTGGCGCTTGAAGAGCGCGGTGACGCGCCAAACCATCAAGCCAAAGCGCATGGTCTCAAAGCCGGCATTTTAATGGCGCTGCATTTGCCTGATGAAGCTGCACTTCACTATGGGCACGCTGCATTACTAACCACCGCACAGAACGCAGAATTCTACTTATTAGCTGCACAGGCTTATGTGCAGGCGAATAAACCCAACAGCGCCTGCGAATGGGTAGACAAAGGTGTGGTCGCTGCTGGTCAACTCGATGTGCTGTTACAACAGGGCCTAGAAGCCAGCCGCGAGGCATATCCTGAACGGGCTTTAGGNTATCTGGATGCCATGATCGCCAACGGCAAACGTTTACCGGCTCTGTATTTACAAAAAGCCGAATTACTTGCAACGCTTGAGCGACCATCGGAAGCTGACTCGGCGCTGAAACAGGCCCAAAAGCACTTTTCTGCTTGGTCTGACGGCAAGCAGCAATCGATCTATGGCGAAGAAGTCAAAACCAGTATCGAGCAACTGCAAAATCGATTGAACGATCTTTTGGGCAACGCTGACCAACCGACAAACGCCTGAAAAACTGGCTCATCGTTACGCCATCCCATACACTGGTGCGCTTTAGATTTCGAATCGCCTTTGATAGAGAACGGCAACCGGGATGGCAACAGCACCGCTGCCGGCACTTGATACCGGCTATTACCTACGTAACTTCGATACACTCGTTGCTTTTGTTAAAAGCAGTTATGCCGATATTTTGCCGGTAGAAACGCTCACGCTTATTGATACGTATCAGTCGCTGACAACACCTGCACAGGCACTTTATGTGCGTTTGTTGATGCGAAAAGGTGAGTTGTTTCGGTGCGATAAACTGGCCTACGATGAAATTCCTGATCAACAACAGGCGATTGATGAATTATGCCAGCATCAGCTGCTGGAGAGGGTCTCATCGGCGAATACAGATTTGTGTGAGCGATTGACGCTACTGACCAAACCCGAGCTGGTTGCACTGGGCAAGGCACGTGGTACGCCGATCGCCAGTAGTGCGAGAAAACCTGATTGGGTAGATCATCTCGCGGCGTCTGCCGAACACGATGCGGCTGATCATGTTGATCGACAAAAATCCCTAGACGTTTTACTTGAGGAATCCTACCCGATGATTCGTCAAGCCGGGTTGGCGGTGGTTGATCAAATCAAACTCTGTTTCTTCGGCAATCGTTATCAGGATCTCAGTGAATTTGTGATCAGCGAATTGGGCGTTGTCACCTACGAAACCTATGCGCTTGATAACGATCATCGCTTCTACCATTCAACACAACAATTGCTCAATCACGATCGTTACTATCAATTGTTGGCATCTGCGGATGATATTCGTGAGATGGATGCCGAAGCACTGATTCATTTGTGTGAGAGCATGCCGGAAAAAACCGATGCTGTATTGCAACGCCGTGTTGAGCGCACCATTACTCGCGCTGCCCGCCAGCTAGAGCGTTTGGGCGAGCTGCATAGTGCACGTGACTGGTTTGCCAAAACACGTCAACCGCCGGCGCGCGAGCGAATTGTTCGAATCAGCGCGGCACTAAAAGAATGGCCTGCGGCAAAAGCCACGCTCAACGACATTCAGGCTCGGACGATGGATGATGACGAAGCCGAATTCGCGCAACGTTTTTTACCTAAAGTGCAAAAAGCACTGGGTGAGCCGATCCAAAAATATACCGCGCCAGACATAGTAACCAATACGTTAACCTGCGACTTTATTGAAGGCGAGCGGGTAGAGCAACGGGTTCAGGCCGTGTTAACCGATGCAGACACGGGCAGTGTGTGTTTGTATGTTGAAAATCTATTGTTCAACGCGTTATTTGGTTTGTATTTCTGGGATGATATTTTTGCCCCTGTGCCTCAAGCATTTATCAATCCGTTTCATCGTGGGCCATTGGATTTGTTTTCGCCGGATTTTTACATTCGACGAAAGCAATCGATTGATCAACGCCTCGCGTATTTGCTTGAATGCCCGAGCGTGGGTAGAGATGGGAATAAGAGCGGGAGTAAAAGAGAAAAGCCGAGCAGTGCAAAAACAGTACTCTTATCTCAATTGCTGGCAACCGCGCAGCAAAAATCCGGTATTGCGAATCACTTTGTGGCTTGGGAGTACGCTACGCCGGAGCTATTAACGCTCGCTGTTGAAACCATTCCGAGCGAAGACTTACATGCGATATTTCAGCGTATGTTGGCAGATCTTCGAAATAATCGATCGGGGTTTCCGGATTTGATTCGTTTCGATCCGCAGGGGTATGAGCTCATCGAAGTCAAAGGCCCGGGCGATCGATTGCAAAAGAATCAAATACGCTGGCTCAACTATTTTGCTGATCACGGCATACCCGCGCGCGTACTGCATGTTGAGTGGGGCAGCGCGTGACACAAGATCTCAGCTCGCAGTGTATAAACGTTAGCGTTGGTGAGTTAGTCGAGTTTAGCTGCCAGCAAGGTAACCTCCACCAAGATACTGGGCCGGCGGTAGATCCACGAGCCGGAATCGCTGCCCACAAACGTGTGCAAAAAGCCGGGGGTAAGGGTTATCAGGCTGAAGTCGTTGTCGAATTTGATTACAGGATGGATGATTGGTTGCTCAAGGTATCAGGTCGTGCCGATGGCGTTATTGATCGGGGCGATCGTGTAATTATTGAAGAGATAAAAACCAGTTGGATAGATGCCGCCGATATTGGTGCAGATGCCAAAGCCCTGCATTTGGCCCAGGCTAAATTTTACGCGTACGGATTACTAAATGAGAAACGTGACCACTGTATCGCCTTGCCGGTGTGTGAGCTGCGTTTGTGTTATTACCACCTTGGCAAGCAACGCGCGCAACGTGAGCATATCGAAATAGAGTACGATGCCGTCAAAACATTTGTTGAGCATGCGGCGAAGGACTATTTACAGTGGCAACAACACTTGCAGCAAGCCCAACGCAGACGTCAGCGAACAATTTCTGATTTGGCGATGCCTTATGGCGGCTTTCGTGACGGCCAGCGAGATATTGCAGAAGCGCTTTACAAAACCCTTGCGACCGGGCGGCAATTGATGACGCAGGCGCCTACCGGTATCGGTAAAACTCTGGCGCATTTGTATCCGGCATTAAAAGCTCAGGGTACGGGGCACGTGAGGCAGGTTTGGTACCTTACCGCTAAGGTGTCTGGGCAAAAAAGTGCTGTGGAAGCGTTGGGAGTGCTAAATGAACAAGCGTTTCATCCTTCTGCATTGGTGCTGACGGCGAAAGATAAAATATGCCCCTGTAAATCGAGTAACTCTGATCAGGAGGCTGATCAGCAACAGCAAGAATGTGATTTTTGTATCGGCTATTTCGATCGACTACCGGCGGCACGCGCAGCACTGTTTGATGCTGCGCAGAATGGCGTTGCTGATAAAAACAGGGTATTGGACGTCGCTCAGGCACATCGGATTTGTCCCTTTGAGTTAGGCCTGGATGCTGCGCGCTGGCTGGATATCGTAATCGCCGATTACAATTATGTATTTGATCCACTGATTCGATTAAATCGATTGCTGGAAATGAACGCCGACACTGCAGCTTTGCTGGTGGATGAAGCTCACAATTTACCAGACAGAACACGCTCAGCTTATAGTGCGGAGTTAAACCCATGGGTCATGCGTCAGGCGTTTTCAGCAGTGCGTAAAGCGGATCGTAAAGCGGGGCGATTGTTATCCGCGCTGGCGGAGTGCGTGGATGATCTGGGGCGTCTGCCAGCAGATGGCGTTGTCGGCCAAAGTCGTTTGCTGCAGTGCATTCCCGATACTGTGCGCGTCGCGTTAGAGGCGTTTTTCGACCGTGTGGATGAATGCCGCGCTAAAAAAGTCGAATTTAGCCCGCAACTGACGCCATTATTTCGGATGCTCTATCGGTTTGAGGGTGTAGTGAAGTTATCTACGCAGGCACCTTCACAAGCATCGCGCCAGATTGATATTCCCATTGATCAAACGTTTCAGGTATTGGTGCGGCCGGTTGGTCGATCCGATGCCTTTGAGCTGGCGCTTGTTAACATGCACCCAGCACCGCTGAACGCAGAGATGTTCGCACGATTTAAAGCCGTGAGTGTGTTTTCGGGCAGTTTGGTGCCGATGGCATTTTATGCCGAAACCAGTGGGCTTATTCATGCGCAGTATCTGGATATTCCTTCGCCCTTTGACCCGGCTAACGCCGGCATTGTTGTGTGTCCCTTTGTAGATATGCGTTACGGTCATCGTGATCGCTATCATCAGCAAATTATCGATATTGTGGTGTCTACAGTTTGTGCAAAAGCGGGCAATTATTTGCTGTGTTTACCGTCATATCAAATGATTGAAACACTGAGACCGTTGCTAGAAAAGACGCTGCCCGACTACCACTGGCTGTACCAATCTCGTGATCATAGCGACGTTGAGCGCCATGGCTTGATTGATGCGCTGGCAGATACTGGCCGGCCCAGTATTTTGGTAGCGATATCCGGCGGTTGGTATGCCGAAGGTGTCGATTTACCCGGTGATCAATTGATTGGCATGATCCAATTTGGGGTTGGTTTGCCCCAAATATCTGACGAACGCAGGTTGATGCAGCAATATGCGGAGGCTGCACATCCGGGTGAAGGATTCGCCTATACCTTTGAGTACCCGGGGTTTAACAAAGTATTACAAAGTGCCGGTAGGGTAGTTAGAACAGCCTCAGACAAAGGCGTTATGGTACTGGTTGATGGACGGTTCGCCGAGCCCAAGTATGCACAGCTTTTTCCTGGGCATTGGCAGGTGAATTTTGTTCCTTCAGTTGAACAGTTAACGTCGACGATTCGAGATTTTTGGGCTGGCTCCTAGCTCCTATCTAATGGTTGCGAGCTGCTTATTGCCGATTTTAACGCTTATTGCGTTTTTGTGACGTTTTTGATGAGATAGACCTCTTTTGTTAATAGCTCTCAGTAGGAATTTTCTGTATGGATGCTCCAGATACTGTTTATCAAGCTCCTGAAGCGAATCTGGAATCGATCCATGACGCTAATACTTTTTATCCGACGTTTTCGAACTTGAGCATAGGCCGTAAAATAGTTCTGGTGCTCATGTGGCTATTTTACGCGTTTGTTGTCGGTATGCTTGGCTTTGGTGTATGGGGTGATGATGGCGTTGAGCCCGAGGTTACCGAAGGTGTTGAGACACTTTTCGGTCTCGCCGTGATGCTGGCCGGGCTCTATATTTGGACGCACATGGCGACAGTAAAACGTAAAGTTGGTCAGCTGGCGGTAATTTCGATTATTAATCTGTTTGTTACGGGTAATCTTGTGTCTTGCCTCATTGCGTTGTCGATCAGAAGTTCGTCGAAATTAGAGCGCGAAGAGTACATTTTTCCGGATGAATAACAGTTAGTTTGAGAGTTGGTATTCTATTGTTTTCAAAAACTATGTTTGCATTTGTGTTGCTAGGATCGATAGAGCCAGCTGATATAGTCGCTCACAACAGCAATAATGATTCGCCGCAGCAAACAGCGTTTTAACCGGAGAATTCAAATGTTGGGGATTGCATGCGATTAATACCGAATTGAAGCCCTGCAGCTTGAACTGGTGAGTATAGAAATCACTAGTGTCGGGCAGGTTTTACAGGTTTTTTGTTTGAGTAGAAGCTCCAGTGATTCATGCCTGGGGCCAGTATTGCAGTGCGTGTTTCGCGTTATCTACCATATGCGTTTGTTTCGAGCTGCTTATTGCCGAACCATATGTATTGATGTTTGGCGATTTTGGCGCGAAAAACGGAAGATTTGACTTGGGTTTGTCGACGGCAGGCTGGCAACCGCGATGAATCATTGGACTCACCGCGGTTTACAGAGTGCCAGAAGTGTTATTTCTGGCGGGTTTAGAATCGTAGGCGAACGTTAAACGCCCAAGATTTGGTTTGATTGATTGTTTTTGAATTGGTGGTTCTGTCTTCTTCTTTGCCGGTCATCACATTGAAGCCCAGACGGAAGTGATTGATCGGATAGTAGTGAACAAACAGCCCTAAATCACTGGAGGTTGAGTCGGTATAATTACCCGTTATTTCACGATTTGAGCCTGAGGTGATATCAAACTCGGCACCAACGCCAACTTGCGGTAATGGGTAGTAAGTATAAATACCACTGAACCCAGTCAGTGTTCCATTGCGGTTATCTGCAGCGTAACGGGTGTTGTTGGTATAAAGGGTACCGTCGAATGACATAGATTGAATAGAATCGCCGATCGGCAAGTAGCCGTGATAGTTCACACCAAGACGGTAAGCGAAGGCGTCTTCCGCGCTGTCGTAATCAAATGTTATGTCACCGGTCAGGGCGTGGTGTTCACCAATGTAAGAGCCAAATCCAAATCCACCGCTAACGGATCTGTCATCGGTTGACTGATTTTTTCCGGTTGAGATATTGGTGCGAATAATGAAATCGTTAATCACGGCTTGGCCGCCAATCAAATAATCGTTCGACTTGATCATAACGTTGCCGACTTCAACATCCAAACCTCGCCACTGACCATTCACATAGGATGCCTTATCCAGAAAGGCAGCTTCTTCCCAAGCTCCGCCAGCGATACTGACGTCTTCCATATAAACCCGGACATCCAATAAATGAAATGATGGTTCGATATCTCCGCTATTGGTACCGTTGACCTCTGGCTTTATGTTGCCGTCAGAGTATTCGTAGGTTGCTTCAAACATATAAGCGTTTGCGGCGGACGATATCGCCAGTGTCGACATCAGAAGAGTGCGCTTGAACATATTTTCATCCCTAAAAATAATTATTGGTTGTTATGGTTATTTGCTTTGATCAAAGAAGTATAGAGTTGCTGAGCGAGACTGCCAAAAACACACCCATGAAACATACCTGTTTACGGACGATTGGTGCCGATTCGCGTAATTTGCTAACGGCTACGTCAGTTGTGTAGAGTACACATACGGTATACACGGAGTTTGGATTCGATGAAGTCGATTGGGTTTGTGTTGATCTTGCTGGGGCTAGGGGAGTTTTATCTCGGTGAAATCGTTATTGGTGCTTTTTTGTTCTTTATTGGAGGCCTAATTGCTCGCACCTTGTCATTTTCGTTACGTAGCAGTGGCGTATTGTTATTCGCGTCATCAACTGCGGTAGGTTTACATGATGGATTCAGCGCGGGTGTTATTTTTCTAATGTGCTTAGGGGCCTTTCTCGCCTGTTTTCGTTCCTCGCGCTCAAGGAGCGATGCTGCAGATTGGGGTATTGATCTAGGTTCGATAGATTTTGGTAGTGATTCCGACGGAGGTTTTGGCGGCGACTAGCCAGCAAGGTTAAGCACACTTGCAAATTGCGTGTGCTGTGGCAAGCGTTATGCGCAACATTCGTAATGTTAGAGTGCTGTATTAATGTACAGTTGTTGGTCGTCGTTTTTTAAAACAGCCAAGATATGTGGATCTTCTGTTTCTATGTCGTTGTTGTATATACTAATTATCAAAATACCGAAAATTTTGGTTAAAGTGTCTCGGTCAATATATCTTTGTTGCTAGCGATTACTAACAATAATCATATATTATTGAATTCTAAAATGAATTGGTTGTTGAAGTGGGCTGTGATTGAAAGAATATGTTGCGTCGAAATATGTTGACGGTTTCAATAGACTTAACTGTTAAATTTTTATGATGATCGAAGGACATTTAGACAACTATTGGTTTTGGTATTTCAATGGAGCGCTATTGGTGTTGGTTGTAGCCTATACGTCTATTGTTTATATGAAAAAAAAGTCAACTCACTTTGTTCATGTCGTTGGGAAGATTAAGAAGTCCGGTTATGATCATTGCTTTGATCAGTATCGGCAACGAGCCTTTAAAATTGATGTTCTCTATTTATATAAGGTAAATGGGATTGAGTATCGCCATAAGATGAAGGGAATCAGCCAAAATCTTGCGCATAAAATATCAGAAATATATAAGCCGGGTTCAAATATTGATATCTATTATGATCCCCAAGACCCTAGCACTCATTATACAGATTCACCACCATGCTTAAAATCGTTGAGGATCGAGTACTTCTTTGAAAAGCCAATTGGGGCTATTCTCTTTGGGAACTTTGTGATTTTTGTTCTATATGGTAAATTTTTCAGCATTGGATAAGTGAAATTTAACAAGGCCGAGCACGCTCGTAAATGCTACGCATTTACTGGACCTCCGCCGCTTTGCGGCTGCGGCCCGTGTCGGCAGCGTTCTGTGCATCTCACGATGTAGTTCATTCCAAGCAGTCTACTCAAAGATTACTCAAAGCCGGTAAGTGGTTAGCACCGGCTTTCTTGTTTGTGCAGGCGACGAAATCTGGCTAATCCCACATTCCTAATCTATTCAGTCCATGTGCCGGCAAGCACAATTCCGTTCAGCTTTATCCTCAATTTTTGGGTTCGGCTCTCGGTCAGTCTTGGGCGATTAGTGGGGCGTTTTCTTTCAGTTCGTTTCGTCGCGTTTAGTTGGCTTGTGAGTTGTGTTAGTCTGCCGTTC
>CACSIN010000017.1 GCA_902705835.1 BD1-7 clade bacterium | reverse complement strand
CGTGTAGCCATTGCGGCTATTACTGACTTCTGTCGAGGCATGCTTAGCATAGCCGAGGTGGTCATCAAGCTCGGCGTTTAAGGCTGTCTCGACAGTGATTTTGGTCAGCATTTGTCTAAATTCATTAAGATCTTCTTCGGTCTTAATGTTCTTGGCTGCTGCCTGTGCAATGGCTTTTAGTTCATCGTGATTCATCATCTGCCTATCCTTACCCATTCCTAGGTTAATGATAGGCAGTTACACAGATTTCGTTACAGTCCCTAAAATTTACAGGTTATATCTTTCCCATCGCCATCTTCCGGTATGCCGTTTGAATTTTTATCCGGCGCGAAGTAAATTCTTCCCGCTGAATTGATAACCATCCTTTTCGCATATCTAGTATCGTCTTCTCTAGGGCAGTATATAAAACTACCTGACATCCAGTCAGTGGTGCCGTTGGGACGCCAGCGGAAATAGTTCTTTCTGCGCCAGTTATTCCAAAATAGTTTACTGTTCTCTGCACGCATATTTGTTACTTTAAGTATCTTTTCACTGGGATCGATAATCCGATCTGAGTTCTTATCGACAAAACTCACCAGCTGCGAATTTCCCCAATGCCAGCCAAGATTGCATGTCAATAAATCATCAGATGCACAAATAGTAACGGGTAAGCCTGAATGCATGGCGAACGATCTTCCATGCCGTACTAAAGAAAATACTTCACGAGACACAACTTGAGATGCCAGTTTGTCTCTTAGTAGTGTGTATTGAGGGTAAGCGTAAGAGAAGAGAATGACTAGAACCAACAGTGCTATCATTGATTCGATGAGGGTAAAGCCACATTGTATTTTCATTATAACATCCTTGTTATAGCTGATAATTTTTGAGGGGCCGAGTTTACTCTATTTCGTATTTTTTCAGCTTGTATCGCATGGCTCGGAAAGAAATACCTAATAGTTCAGCGGCTGCAGTTTTATTCCAACGGGTTTTTTCTAGGGCGGAATTGAGGATCCTAATTTCGAGATCTCCGAGATAACCTTCAATATCACCAAAGGCATTTTCAGGAACGAAGCTACTGCCCTCGGCGCCCTGTTCAGTGGAATTCGGTGTGTCCGACGAGAGAGTCTGCTGGCCGTCGGTTCGAAGCAGTAAGTCGTCGGCTTCGATAAGTGTGTGGTCTGTCATTGTAAAGGCNCGCTCGAGAATGTTTTCGAGTTCACGCACGTTACCTGGAAACGCATACGATAAAAGCCTGTCTATTGCCGCTTCTGACAGGGCCACTAGTGGCGACTCATAGCGTTCGCTGAGCTTCTCTAGGATATGTTTTGCCAGCGGAATAATATCTTCTTTACGTTGCCTTAGGCTTGGTACATTTAATTCAATAACATTAATACGGTAATATAAATCTTCGCGAAAGCGGTTTTCTGCAATTTCGTCAGGTAAGTTTTTATGGCTGGCACTGAGAATCCGAACATCGATTGGTACTTCTTCTGCGCCTCCAATAGAACGTATCGCTTTCTCCTGAATTGCCCGCAACAGCTTAACTTGCATTTGTAGGGGTAAGTCGGCGACTTCATCAAGAAATAACGTGCCTTGGTTGGCCGAGCGAAATAGGCCAGGCTTTTTGTCAACGGCACCCGTAAATGCGCCTTTCTCATGGCCGAAAAACTCACTCTCGACCAATTCAGACGGTATTGCTCCACAGTTAACGGCGATAAAAGGTCCGTCATAGCGATTGCTTTTCGCATGTATCATGCGCGCTACAAGTTCTTTGCCACTACCAGATTCACCATTGATAAATACCGGGGCTTGGCTCTTGGCCAGCTTACCAATCTGGACTTGTAACTTTTTAATTGCTGGCGTCTGACCGATCAGGTTGGGGCTGTTGTCCAGTGGAGCTAATTGCTCATCGGTTTGTCCCTGCTTCAGTGAAACACTGATGAGAGAACGCAGTTTTTCCAGTTCGATGGGTTTGGAGACATAGTCGAAAGCTCCTGCCTTCATAGCATCAGTAGCGGTTTCAACACTGCCATAGGCGGTGATCATCGCCACCGGTAGTATGGGAGTTACGTGCTGAATATATTCAATAATCTCAATGCCTGTCCCATCGGGTAGTTTCATATCTGTCAGGCATAGATCAAACACACCTTTTTGCAGCGCTTCTTTGGCCTCTTTAACATCGGATGCGGTCGTGCACTGATAACCCATGCGGGAAATAGTGATATAGAGAAGTTCCCGAATATCGGGTTCATCGTCGATGACGAGGATATGCTGCTTTTCAGACATGGCGTGTAAGTCGAATCAGGTTTTTTTGTTATCGTTTGTGCGTATGTCGATATCTCTGTCAGCATGCGCAAATTTGAGTCGGAAGCTATGTCCAACTTCTGTTTGGGTGTAGGTTAACTGGCTTTGATTTAATGTGCAAAGCTCTCTGGATATATAGAGACCTAACCCGGTTCCGGTTGACTCGGTGGTGAAAAATGGCTCGAACAACTGAGCGATACTGTTTTCGGGTACGCCTAGCCCTTTGTCACTAACGTCAAGAACAACGGAATCATTGTCTTTACTAAAGCTGATGCCAACCCAAGGTATTCCCGTATGCTGATTGGAGTATCGCAAAGCGTTGTCGATGAGGTTGGTCAGAACTTGGCGCAACTGAGATGCGTCAAACGGTGCTTCGTAGCCTGACTCTTTGCCATCGGGGGTAGCGATTTCGAAGATGCAGTTGGCGTCTTTGGTTTGGTACTCGTCTTGTATTTGTTCAATGATCGATTTGATATTCAAACGCTCGGGTCTGACACTCTTATTTTGGCTCATCGATTGGATATTGGTGATGATTTCATTAATGCGGCCAACGTGGTTGTTGACGATACTAAATAGGCGTTGGTCGGCCGAATCTGTGAGTGCAGGAGATTCGGCTAAGAGTTGTACTGAGTGATTAATAGCACTGAGCGGGTTTCGTATTTCATGGGCAATGCTAGCGGTCAACCTGCCTAGCGATGCCAATTTTAGCTGTAATGCCTGCTGGGCAATTTCGGTCATATCATCGATAAAGGCGATAATATGATCGCCATCGCCGATGTTGGAGAAATTAATTTGTACGTCGTGTTTCCCCAGCATGCCTTTTAATTGGTAGTGATTCTGTTTCGAATCATTGAGCCAGCGATGGATTAGTTCTCTTAGTTGCTGCTCGATCTTGCCGGTGTCTTCATTTTCCAATAGGAGTTTTTCAGCGGCATTATTAGACAGCTTGAGCTCGCCATTTGAATCAAAGATCATTACGCCAGTTCGGATACGTTGTACGATTTCCTTATTGAGCTCAGACAGCGTGTCGGCTTTGATGAGCAAATGCTGGGCTTGTTGCTGAGCTTGTCTGATGCGGTTTGACAGAAACTGCAGGCCGATAGATATGACAAAAAATACCATACCCAATATGCCTGAAGGAACTAAGTAGCTAGTGTTGTGGGCGTCCGACAGATCAAACCAGATGCTGTCGCCGAGAATACCTAGGCTGGC
The DNA here is from genome assembly GCA_902705835.1 of BD1-7 clade bacterium. Taxonomy (NCBI): domain Bacteria; kingdom Pseudomonadati; phylum Pseudomonadota; class Gammaproteobacteria; order Cellvibrionales; family Spongiibacteraceae; species BD1-7 clade bacterium. The sequence continues at coordinate 31,605 of CACSIN010000017.1, read as the reverse complement.
TAGGGCGGCATAAATCGTTGCCGTATTACCGGAAAAGAAGATGGCGGAAATGGATATCGGAATAATCAGCAGGATTGCGAGACCGGTGGCCAGCCCGCCAGATAGATGCACTAATGCCAGAATAAAACCGATATCAACCGTGATGGCGATTGCCACAGAGTGATTTTTGCGTCGGTAATCATCCATATGAAAGGCAATCAGATGTAAAACCGTGCAAAGAAGGAAGGCTCCTCCAGCAATCCAGAAAGAATTGTTGTCATACTCGGAGAGGGCTTGTTTTCTACTGGCGAAACTTGCCAGTAAAACCATCGCCGCCAGACATATTCTGAAGTAGGCATAGAAAATGATAAGGCGCTTGTCTTCCCGGGTACCGGCATTCACTGGGTCTGTTCCTGAGCATTGATCCTTGGCGTTATTCTGTCGGTCGATGTGTTTAAAATCAACTTGTATCGCCCAGTTTTCGGCACTGCTGGAATGAATTGCCAATCGTAAAGAAGTGTGAATAATGGAAGTTGACTCAAATATTACAATTTGATGTGGATAGTACCTTGTATGTAGGTGTTCCGGTTATATTCAAATGTTGGGTTAACTCAAATTTTTAGCGTTTGTCGCGCTCTTGAACATATACTGATTGGCATGTCAGAACGTGGTTATTGTTCATGGTGACATCGCGGTGGCGTCGCAATGTGTAGGCGAGCCATAAGATCACTGCTTTCATTACTGAGTTCGGAGTTTTTCATGGGGATCACAACTAAATTATCTGGTGACGGTAGCGAACTGTATCTGGCCATTGATGGCCGGTTCGATTTCAGTTTGCATCAGGAATTTAGGGGTGCGTATGAAAGCAAAGATCAAGTGGTGACGAGCTATGTTATCGACATGAAAGCGACGACCTATCTGGATAGCTCTGCACTGGGCATGCTTTTGCTGCTGCGTGATTTCGCCGGCGGTGATCATGCCAGTATCCAAATTGTGCACTGCAATCAAGACGTCAAGAAAATCCTATCTATATCCAACTTCGAACAACTGTTTGATATTCACTGATTCCTTCTGTTATGACGGCGTTGCCTGAAGAAAATCTTCGTATTCTGATTGCTGATGACAGTAATACCGATCGTATGGTGCTCGAAGCGATAATTCGAAAACAAGGTCATGAGCCGATATTAGCGTGTGATGGTATTGAAGCGGTTGCTGCATTTGAAACCGAAGCCCCGGATATAATTCTGCTTGATGCGCTGATGCCGAACATGGACGGTTTTGAAACAGCGCGTTATATCAAGTCCAATAGTGATGACCGATTTATTCCGATTATTTTTTTAACGTCACTCAGTGAGGCAGATTCACTGGCGCAATGCCTCGAAGCCGGCGGCGATGATTTTTTAACCAAGCCGTATAACCACGTTATTCTAAAAGCCAAAATTAATGCATTCCGCCGTATGTTGATGATGCATGTCACCTTGCAACACCAACGTGATCAAATTGCCGCCAATAATCTTCGGCTGATTCAAGAACAAGAAATAGCAAAGCGGACGTTTGATAAAGTCGCCCATGAAGGGTGCCTGCAGGTTTCCAATATTCAGTATCGATTATCGCCTATGGCGGTGTTTAACGGAGATGTATTGCTCGCGGCACCACGTCCGAATGGNAATCTATCTGTCTTGTTAGGCGATTTTACTGGGCATGGGTTGGCTGCCGCGATTGGCGCTATGCCGATGTCACAAACGTTTTATTCCATGGTTGCCAAGGGTTTTTGTGTTCGTGATGTGGTGATAGAGATTAACCGCAAACTTAAAGAAATATTACCTGTCGGTATTTTCTGTTGTGCGACAGTGGTCGAGATCGACTTCCGCTGTCAACTCGCTGAGTTCTGGAGCGGAGGAATGCCAGATACGTTTATCCGTTACAACGAATCAGGTGAATACCATACGTTAAAAGCCTGCCATGTGCCGCTTGGTATACTTTCAGCTGATCGTTTCAGTGCAGAGACAACGGCGGTTCAGCTAGCGAAAGGTGATCGTATATATTTGTGGACGGATGGCATTCCTGAGGCAACCAATGCTGACGGTGACATGTTTGGTTATGATCGACTGCATCGTATATTTTCTGAGCATGATGAAAAAGACGATCTGTTCCAGCACATTATGTCGACGGTTGACGAGTTTGTCGGTGATACCGCCCCTGATGATGATTTATCTGCGGCAGAAATTTGCTTGGTAAATTACGAAACTTTTGCTGAAAATCAGCCCAAATTTCAGCGTTACGAAACATTCCAACCGTTGGATTGCCAAGTTGACTATCGAATAGAGCCGGATAGCTTACGACATTTTGACCCACTGCCTTTTTTGCAGCGCCATGTTCATGAAATTCCAGCTTTACGCAGCCGATCCGGTGATCTTCTGGCTATTTTATCTGAGTTGTATTCCAATGCGTTAGAGCACGGGGTTTTGGGTCTCGATTCCGTATTAAAATCGTCAGCTACCGGTTTTGCGAAATACTACGAGCAACGGCAAACGCGTTTAAAGACATTGAGTGAGGGGTACATTCTGATTAGCATCGCCTGCAGAGGTGATGCGGCAGAGGGCTATTTTACAGTGTCGATTACTGATAGTGGTGATGGATTTGACACAGAAAAACTGATTCGCCGGCTTGATGATACGAATTCGCATCCTTATAGTGGTCGCGGTATTGCATTAGTAAATTCTTTAGCGGATGAACTCCGTTTTAATGCAAAAGGTAATCAGGTTACCGCTTCTTTGCGTTGGCCTATGAAAAGTGATTGCCGGAATGGATAGGTTCGATCGCTCTGATGTTAGCCAGTGTGTTGGCATCCAGCCGATGCGTCTCCAACCTTTACGGCATCATCAGCACCGAGAACAATAACAATTTCACAAACCAGGAAGTGACTATGACTCAGCCGACGGTCGATGACTTGGCGCTCAAGGAGCTCAGAGCAATCATGGGCGAGGATTTTCAGCTACTCGTCGACACTTTTGTTCAGGATTCGCAGGTCAGGATCGAATCTATCAGACAGGCTATCGAGGAGCTTGATGCAGAGGCACTTCGTGTTGCTGCCCATAGCTTTAAAGGTAGTGCTTTGAATCTCTCAGCAGGCAAGTTAACTGAGCTTTGTCGGCAGTTGGAGCAAAAGGGCAGAGATGGCACTCTAGATGGCACGGCGCAAATTTTGATGGATATTCAAACGGAATATGATGCTGTTAGGGCGCATTTGCGTGTTGAATAGATTCGGCAATTGAAGCAATCCGTGACTGTGTGCGGGCATCTTAACGAGCTAAGCTTTCACGGCGTGGCCTTTTGAGATCGGAGACGTCTTTCGCTCGGAAGACGGTACATCTGCACCTGATCCCCTCTTCAAAATACGCCATCCATAGCCATTGATTTGTTTTCAACGCATTGATAGCAGCGCTGTGCTGTTAAGCGCTTGGCTCCAGTAGCGTATCGGTAAACAATTTACCGGACTCTGACAGGCATTCATCATCCAAATAGGCATTTCCCCCCTGCAGCTTTAAACGCTGGTTTATAAACCAGTGTGCGGCCAGCGGATAAATTTTGTGCTCCTGAACCAATGTTTTTGCCGCTAATGCGTCGGCAGTATCTGTCGACTCAATAGGGATTTCAGCGCGCAGCACCGGTGGTCCACCGTCGAGTTCCGGGGTAACGAAATGCACGGTTGCGCCAGCAACTGCATCACCGGCATCGATTGCGCGCTGATGTGTATTCAAACCAGGATACTTGGGTAGTAACGATGGGTGAATATTGAGCAGTTTACCCATAAAGCGCGAGACAAAGTCCTGCGTCAATATGCGCATAAAACCTGCCAGAATCACCAGATCCGGCTGCAATGCGTCAATGCGTTCAGTCAGTGCGATATCAAAAGCTTCTCTGCTATCGAATTCTTTATGATCAATAGTGATTGCTGGAATACCTGCATGCTCAGCGCGTTCAAGGCCTTTAACGTCGGGGCGGTTGGAAATCACCGCCACCAAGTCTGCAGGCAGTGTGCCGTCGGCACACTGATCAATAAACGCCTGAAGATTACTGCCACTACCAGAGATCAATACAACCAATCGGGGCTTGTCTTGCTCGGGCATTACTTCACAACCACTGTGGGTTCTTCGCTGTCGGCGCCGTCGATTTGGCCAATGCGAATAACGGTTTCACCTTGCGCTTCAAGAGCAGACATCGCTTGCTCTGCATCTTCTGCTGCAACACAAATGACCATACCAATGCCGCAATTAAACGTGCGATACATCTCTTCTGGGGCGATATTGCCCTTTTCCTGCAGCCAGCGGAAGATAGCAGGCATTTCCCATTGATTGCTGTCGATTTCAGCGATTGTATGACTAGGCATCACGCGTGGAATGTTTTCCAGCAAGCCACCACCGGTGATGTGCGATAGTGCCTTAACGTTAACGGATTTCATCATCTCTAGCAGAGGTTTTACGTAAATGCGTGTCGGTGTCAGCAGTTGTTCACCCAGCGGTTTGCCTTCAAAGTCATCATTCCAGTCGGCACCACTGACTTCGACAATTTTTCGAATCAGAGAATAGCCGTTGGAATGTGGGCCTGAGGAGGTTAAGCCAAGTAAAACGTCACCTTTGGCAACGGTAGAGCCATCAATCACGCCGTCTTTTTCAACAACACCGACGCAGAATCCGGCCAGGTCGTAATCATCGCCTTCATACATGCCAGGCATTTCAGCAGTTTCACCACCGATCAGTGCACAACCTGATTGCACACAGCCTTCTGCGATGCCATCGACAACCGCAGCCGCTAGGTCAACATTAAGTTTGCCGGTTGCATAGTAATCTAGGAAGAACAGCGGCTCTGCACCTTGTACGATCAAATCGTTCACACACATGGCAACGAGGTCGATACCGACGGTATTGTGCAAGCCTGTTTCCAGCGCAACCCGTAATTTTGTGCCGACACCGTCTGTACCAGCAACCAATACAGGCTCTTTATAGTTGGTTGGTAATGAACACAATGCACCGAACCCGCCTAAACCGGACATAACTTCCGGGCGATTTGTGCGTTTTACCGCAGTTTTGATGCGGTCAACGAGTGCGTTACCGGCGTCAATATCAACGCCAGCGTCTTTGTAGCTAAGTGATTTGTCAGACATGTGAAGTGAACCTGGATTTGTGAGCGCGTAATTTTACCAACAGTTAGGAATCTGTACCAGTTTATCGCGTTGTGTCGGCGAATGAAGTTGCTACAATGGCATCAGGTTGCAAAGGACAAATAACAATCGTGATTGCACAGATTCGTTTCCCTATCGTATTCATGCTGGTTTTCCTCCTCGGTTTCAGCACGTCCGCCAGTGCTGTGGTGGTTAAAGATCTTTATGCTGCGGAAGTTTCCGTTAGCAGCCGATCACAGAGTGACTTTAAAGACGGCTTGAAGCGTGCGATGGCCCGCGTTATTGCCAAAGTATCCGGCTTGCCCGAGTCTGCAGTGCTATCTGAGCCCCGACTTGCTGTTGATCTAGACCAAGCCAGCCGCTGGGTAGTGCAATATTCTTATGTCGCCGAAAAGCCGGTGAAGCGAAGTGTTGGCGACAACAATAAATTGGTAGCTGAAGAACCACAATTGCAGTTAAAAGCGCGATTCTCTGAGGTTCAAATAAACAGCTTGTTGCAACGTGCTCAATTAAAATTTTGGCCGGCTGATCGGCCCGAAGCCTTGGTTATCCCAGTGCTCAGTCGCCAGGGAAGTCGTGATTTTGCCACCGCAGATCCTATGGTACAAAAGGCGATCAAGGATGCTGCATTCCAGTACGGTATCCCTGTTGCGATGCCCGATGAACTGACAGAGACAAGTTTACCACTGNATGAAGCGTGGTTTTGGAATGTGGATATCGTTCGTCAAGCAGCGACAATGCAGCCCCATGACGCAGTGTTACTGGCTCGAATTAGTGAGTCGGTGGGTGATGGCAACCCGTTTTATCGTGGCGGGTGGTTATTGATCGAAGGTGAAAATACGACCCGTATTGATATGCAGGCGACGTCATTGGAGCAATTTTTTGATCAAGGATTTCGATGGGCGGCAGGTATTTGGGCGCGTAAATATTCAGTAACGCTGCGCTCGTCAGGCAATGAAACACTGATGGTTGTTCAGAGCGTTAATACCGCTGCCGATTATCAGGCCGTTATTGGATTTCTTGAAAACCTCGATGTCGTCAAATCAGTGTTTCTGTTGCAAGCTAAGTCGACGCAGCTAGAACTGGCCTTGGAGTTGAAAACCGGTGTCGAACAATTTCAGCGGTTATTGACCTTACAGCCAGATCTTCAGCCTCTGGAATCCAGTGATTTCAATCTATTGCAGTATCAGTGGCACGCGACAAAACCCAGCCATTAGTTAGGCCATTAATCATCATTACCCAGGGATAGGCATGAAATGATAAACGCCCGATTATATGGATTTCTCGCGATCACTGCTGTCGTTGTTATTCTGGTGATTAGTTTACAAGCGATCCTCATGCCGTTTTTGGTGGCAGGATTTTTGGCGTATCTCACAGACCCCGTTGTTGATCGTCTTGAGGCGCGAGGTGTAGGTCGCACATGGGGCGTTATCATTGTTTTTGTGATTCTGACGGCGTTTATGGTGTTGGCTGTCGGATTGCTGCTACCTTTGTTGGCTCGCCAATTAGTCAGTTTTATCCAACAAATACCCGATTACATCGAATGGGTACAAGGGCATTTGATGCCGTGGATCCAACAAACCTTTGGCATTAATGATGCTGGCGTACCGGTCGATGAATTACGCCAGCTGTTGACGGAAAACTGGCAGAAAGCCGGTGGGTTTGCCCGCACACTTCTACAAAGCGCTACGTCATCAACGCTTTCGATCGTCACAACATTGGGAAATCTTGTATTGATACCGGTGGTTTTCTTTTACTTATTGCGCGATTGGGATCATATGATCGCCGGTATTGCCGATACCATCCCCCGGGCGTGGGTCGGGCAAGTCACTGACCTTGCAAAAGCCAGTAACGAAGTGTTGAGTGCGTTTATTCGTGGCCAATTGATGGTGATGTTCACGCTCGGCACGATATATTCTATTGGGCTATCAATTGTCGGGCTGGATCTAGCCCTGTTCCTAGGTACGCTTGCTGGGCTCTTCAGTGTGGTGCCATATTTAGGTACCTTTGTAGGGATTGCATCAGCAACGGTTGCGGCTTATTTGCAATTTCATGAACTCATGCCGGTGTTGTATGTGGGCATTGTGTTTGGCATAGGTCAAATGATTGAAAGTATGGTCTTAACGCCACTGTTAGTTGGTGATAAAGTCGGGTTACATCCGGTGGTCGTTATTTTTGCCGTTATGGCAGGAGGACAGTTGGCCGGATTCACGGGTATCTTACTGGCGTTACCGATTTCTGCTGTATTAATGGTATTTGTGCGCCACTTTTTGGATAAATATAAAGACAGCGAGTTGTATCAACACGAAACGAATGGATAAATCCCAGCAGGTATTGCCTGGTTTTCTGAATAACGATAATGGCAGCTTTGACAGTTACTACGTGTCAGAGGCGCATCGTCTCGTTGTTCAAAATTTGCGCCGGTTACTGACAGATCATCAAACGGATTTTGTCTATTTGGCGGGTGTTAGCGGTGCCGGTAAATCCCATTTGTTGCAAGCCATCTGTGAAGACGCCAGCCATCAAGGCATCAAGGCAGTCTATCTTCCGCTATCTAAACTCAAAGATTATGTGCCTGAAACAGTGCTAGACGAAGTGCGGGAATACCCGTTGGTTTGCTTGGATGACTTGCAGATGATTGCGACCCATTCAGAATGGGAAGTTGCCCTGTTTGAGTTCTTTAATTGGCGTATGGATCGTCAAATGCCGTTGTATTTTGCTGCCGATAAGCCTGCCAGTTTGTTGGATATTGAATTGGCCGATCTAAAATCTCGCCTAGCAGCGTGTTTAAGCTTTCAATTAACACAGTTGGACGACGACGGTAAAGCCGCAGTGATGCAATATCGCGCGATGCACAGAGGCATGCAGCTGAATGATGCGTGTGCCCATTTTATTATTCAGCGTAGTGGCCGTAATATGAAGCAACTGATGGCTGTGCTGGAGGCATTGGAGCAGAGCTCTTTGGTTGCAGGCAGAAAGCTAACCGTCCCTTTCATTAAATCCGTGTTAGATTGGTGAATCTCACTCTTTCAGCTGGAACCTGAACGTCTTTTCGCTTTCTTATTATGTGGGCAAACGTTATTTGCCTCGACTCCATACCATTTTTTAATAGGACACCTTAAACGCATGACTATCTGGGGACGTCTTCTCGGTACCCTTATCGGCGCAACAACACTCGGCTTCTTTGGCGCACTCATCGGTTTTATGATCGGCAGCCTGATTGATCGACAGGGCGCACTTCGCTTGGCTGCAGGGCGCGTCGGTGCTTCAGGTCGTTCGGCGCAAGACTTGTTCATGGAATTATTGTTTACGGCATTGGGCGATGTTGCCAAATCGGATGGCCGAATCTCTGAACGTGAAATCGCATTAACAGAGTCGATTATCACGCAATTTGGCTTAAACGATGACGGCCGTGAGCAAGCGATTGCTTGGTTCAAGCGCGGTGCCGAGAAAGATTATGATTATCAGCAATTACTCCGTGCTTTTGCGCAAACATCACGGTTTCGCCCGGATTTGAAAAAAGTGTTGCTGGAAATGCTAATTGGTTTGGCGTTAGTTGATGGCCAGCTAGAGCATGGAAAGCGTCAGGTTTTGCATGGCATTGCCCATGGTTTAGGGATCCCAGCGCCGGTATTTGATCAGTTATTGCAAATTCTGCAAGGGCAGGCGAGCTTTGGTAATCAGGGTGGTCAACAGTATCAGGGCCATCATCAGTATGGATCTCAGGCGCGGCCGTCGAGAGATATGCTGGAAGATGCCTTTAAGGCCTTGGGTGTCAAAAGCACCGCATCGGATCGTGAAGTGAAGCAGGCGTATCGAAAGCTGATGAGTCAGCATCACCCGGATAAACTGATGTCGCAGGGCGTTCCTGATCATGTCATCAAGGTCGCGACTCAGAAGTCGCAAGCTATTCAAGCGGCTTACGATGTCATTAAAAAACACCGTAAGGAACAAGCTCAGGTCGCTTGAGACGATTAAATCAGCACGTTGGGTATCAGAATGTTTTGCTGATACCAATCCTCACGTTTCTGGGCTCACCAATAAAGTAGCGTTCTTGTGCGACGGGGTTTACCGGCGTGATCACCGTGATGTCAGCGCGATCTGCATAGTCTTCGTTGGTTGCATTGATTAACCCGAGGCGCAATGCCCAATTGCCCGGCAGTTGTTGCTGATAAAATACATTGAACAGTGTATGGCCTGAATAACGGAAGTTGTTTTCGGCATCCAAGTAGTAAGGCCCGAGATGGTTGATATCGAGTTGCAGCTCGGTATTGATGTCAGCTAGCCAGGTGAGTTGCATACTGCCGATAAAATTGGGGGCCGTATCGATCCAATTACCTTTGATGTTTCCCGTACCGCTATTGAACACCTGAACATTGCTATCGTAGCGATGCTCGGCGTAAGCCATGCCTACATCTATCAGAAAAATATCCGATAGATTGATATTAAACGTCAACTCCGCACCTTGATGTTGAGTACGTTGACCGTCAACTTGCTGACGATCAGCTGTTTTAACAATGACGTTATTTTTCTTCATGTAGTAGAGGGATAAATGGTAACTCCATACCGGATTTACCGTTCCTTTGAACCCCCACTCAACCGAGTTAGCAACTACAGATTTGATGCCGGCAATCTGTTGCCCCTGCTCCAAACGAAATAATTCTGCGGTGTGTGGCGGGCGATAGCCACGTACCAGGGTTAGGTAGCTAAAGTGATTTTGCACGTATTGGTATTGGGCTGTGAATTCGGGTTGCCAGTTGAAAAATGACAACATATCACTGGCAGGGCGGTAATAGCGGCAGTTGCTAACACTCGGGTCGCAAGCTGAGCCAACGGATAAGTTATTGTGGTAGTCATACCATGAATTTGCGAGGCGGGCGCCAATGGTCAGCAGCCAGATGTCGTCTAGGTTGATTTCTGCTTCCGCAAACCATGCAGCTGTGTATACCGTGGCGTCATAGTTATAGTGTTCGCCCGCTGGGAAGATAGGCCCCGCAGCAGATTTTTGGTACTGACGTGTTGAGCCCGCAGTGATATCTAGGTCGAAGCCGCTGATGAGTTGCACGTTATCGCGGTAAGGGCGGATGAAGATAGACTGCAGACCACCGCCAATTTGCTGGCTTTCTTCGACGGGGTTACCCGGCAAAAAATGTAACATAAAATCCATACCGTTGGCGCGGATATAGGGTGTAATTAGCAGGTTACTATTTTCGTTGGGCTGATGTTCTAAATCTACCGAATAACGAAAGCTCCAGGCGTTACGATAGGCTTCTGGGTTAGGGTTCTCACGTTTACGGTTCGGATCTTTGTAAGCGTTGCTGCCGACCACATAGGTTGCGGTTTCTTGCTCAAGATTGGTGGCGCTGATGTTATGTGTAAATTGCCATAGTTCGCTTTCTTGTTGGGCTTTAAAGCGCACTTTCTGTTGGTCGAAACCACTGTTGTGTTTATAGCCGCTATCGTGAATGGCGTTGCCTTGAATCAGCCAGTCTTGCTGACGGTAATCCAATGCGACTTTTCCATATCCGTTAGTGCCGTAATCTAATGACACAGCACCAAAAGGATCTTCAGTAAAATCTGGGGAGATAACATTAATAACACCATGAACCGCGCCGGCTCCGTGTACAACCGTACCCGGCCCACGCAGTACTTCAATACGTTCGGCCTGCTCAAAGTTGACATCAAACAGCTGATTAACGTTACAAAACGCTGGCGGACGAACTGGTAGATTATCCTCAGTAACGAGAAATTCGGCACAAGACCCAGGCCCAGTAAATACCGGTGAACGGATGCTGATCAGGCTTTCCTGACCATTGCCGCGGCTGATCCAAGTTGCCGGTACACGAGACAAAACTTCGCTGATATGTACGGTCTGCGTTTCAGCAATATTTTCAACGGCAGAGATGCTTCGACCGCCGCTGGTTTTTTCTTCTGTACGTTTGGCGCTGACGAGGGTTGTTTCGAGCTCTGCAGAATGTAATGCGGTGAGCGGGGAGGCGAGTGTAGCCAGCAGGCAGGATGTCAGAAAACGCATATCGACCCTTTTATCAGCCTTGGTGTGCAATAAACAACGCTTCTGCATCGCTAAGAATTTCGCCATCAGCAACGCACTGGCCCTTGATGGTGATTTTTCGTCCTTCAGCTTTGGCGACCCAGGCACTGAAGGTGATTTCTGTGTAAAGCGGTGTTGGGCGCTTGAAGTTTGTTGTTAGGTAAGCCGTTGGGCCGGCCTTTTCGCAGCAGGCGCTGGCCATGGCCAATAACTGGTCATAGATACCCGCAATTACGGCACCATGGACGCAGTGCGGCGGACCTTCGTAGGCTCTGCCACAAATAACTGTACCTGAGAGTACTTGCTCGTTTTCATCGAAGTTGACTTGCACTGGCGGTGCAATCGGGTTGAACTCGCCTGTGATGGGGCTGTAGGGCAAGATATCTTGTGGTGTCTGCTTAGCAATCGCGAAATTGAAGTTCTTGTGCGGACGTTCTTTCCCGGTATGTGTTCCGTGAAAGGTCGATAGCTGTTTATTCAATGCCGCTAGCGTTTGTGCCGCGTCGAGGAGTGCATTCTCTGGCGCTGTGTTTTCAACACAAAAATCGATTAGCTGACGTGCTTCTGCAACGAGTGCATTCAGACCAGGGCTCTGGGAATCAGACATGACAAAGGCTTTTTGTTTATTATAGAAATGGGCGTCATTATGCCCCAACCCTCTACAAAAACCGAATGCGAAATATATTTACAGATCGGCGGATAACGGCTCGCGACGTTTGATGTCAATGCAACCCAGCGCCCGTAACTCTTCGTAGGATTGTGTCATGCGGTATAAATGGGTCAGCATATTGTGCTGCATAACCGATTGGTGAAGCCTGTTTTGCTGGGTCAATTGCCATGTTGTTGTCGTCAAATATCTTCTAACGTCCCTTATAAAGTCCAAAGCAAGGTCGTTGTTGGCTGATGAGCTTTGTGTCGTATTGTTCAGTATTGAACGGCAATCTTCTTGCAACATCGCCATGTGTTGAAACGATTGAATTGCCCACGTATCTTCGGGTGCTTGCGTCGTTGCGTGTAAAAGCTCTTGCTGAAGAAGTATGTAGCCATAGTAGTTGTGGTAGAAGAGAAGGCCTTCATCGTAAATTGCTTGTTTCAGACGTTGTTCTTCATCGCTAAGCCCGTCAGGATTCATCGTGGTTAGGTTTCCTCCGGCCCGACGCAATGCACCCATAGCTTTGTGCGGCGATGGCAGTTCATCTTTGGACGTTGCATGAACTGAGGCCAGAACATCTTCGCACAGCGGCTGAGTATGGCGCACGATCTGGAGTAATCGATGGCGTAGGTCTTTGCGTGGTTCATAGCGCCAGAATAGCCATTGGAATGCAACAATCGCCAGAGCGCCGAGGAGGATGCCGCCTAAACGCTCGATGGTTGGTGCTAGGGATTCTGTTGGATAGAGAGAGTTGATGGTGCCGACGATAAACACATAAACCGCCTGACCTGCTGCATAGGATGACTTGGAGTTCGCGAAGTGAAGCGGGCAGCAAATCACCGTCACTGCGGCCTGGCTAAGCAGTAGTAGCGCGAAATTATCAATGTTGAAGCCCAACAGTAATACGGCGAGCGCCGCCCCAGCAAAACAACCGATGAAGCGAAGAAACCCTTTAAAGCTCGTCGCATCGGGCTGTAGCCCAACCACAACGCCGATAGACACGGCCACTTGCGAATAGCCCGGCAAGTTGAAGTATAGCCAGAGCATTGGCGTAAAAAGAACAGCGACTGCGCTTGTTGCGGCATAGGCAATCAGGTAGCTGTCGTCTTGCAGATTTCGAAACAGGCGTTTGATTTTTTCGACATAGTTCAAGTGGTGATGAGCGGGTTTTCCTTCAGGTTTAATGATCGTAAATTGTTGTATTTGTATACAGATAAGCCGCAAATTTTTGCTGATCGTCAACCAATGTATGGCCGAGCTACTCTCGGCTTTTTCGAGGCAGATTGTAAACACGTGTTGATAGGTAATATCGATGTTGTGTTGTAACTCCTGATCAGCGCAGAGTGTTTGCTGTTGCTCAAGTTGAAGTTGATATCGTTGCACGCTCTGACGCCAAAGCTGACACAATTGTTTGATGGCCTCGGCATCACTACCACTAAACTTCGCAGACGCTGATACGCTGAACGTTTGTCGAAAGGTCGCTACTAGTGTTTCTAACAGATCATTAGCGTTGATCAGTGTTTGATTTGCTCGTCGTTTGGAAGGAGAGAAGCGGCTTTCATGGGATGCATGATCAATGAGTTTCTCGAGTCGACTTCGGTTCTTTACTAATCGATCTCTGACGGTTTGAAATTCAGCTAAGGCGTCATCATCGTGTTTCTCAAACAGTGTTTCAGACAATGCCAGCAGCTCTAGAATATCGGATAAGCTATCGCTCAATACCTGATTAAATAATGTTTGTGCGCGCTTAGGGAATAAAACCAGGCCAACAAGCGTGCTGGTTACAATGCCAATTGTGACTTCGAGGCTGCGGAAGAAAGCAACGACTATCAGGTTATGAGGTGTTGGGTCCGCAAGGCTGCCCAGCATCACCATGAACGCGGTCAGATAGCCCAGCAACCATGCATACAAATGTGTTTGTCGAATGGCGGCGACATAGATACCGATAGCACCCACTAAGAATAACGATAATAAGTAGATGGGTGGATGGCTGATAAACAGAACAATCATTACCAAGCCCGTTGCCGCGCCGATGTAGGTGCCGATGATACGCTCAAGGCATTTGTTGAGTGTGCTGCCTACCGTGGCTTCGGTGGTAATGAAGGCTGTCATACCTGCCCAGTAGGGCTGATCAGTCTGCAGCCACATGGCAAGGAAGCCCGCGATCATCACGGAAATGGCGGCGCGTGCTGTTAATTGCCAGAGATCTTTGTTGTTGGCGAAGTCGGCGTAGCTTTGACGGGTATCTAACCGAAGTTGAAGCAGAAACCTACTCATTGGATAACCGCATATTGGTTAGCGATGGTTGTCGGCGAGCCAATAGCTGCGTTTTACGAAATTGGATAAAACGCGTCTTCATGGCAAAACCAGAATACGGGCATCCAGACCAATATATAGTGGCCGGTCATCTGGGTAATCTGACAGATAAATACGGACAGGAATTCGATAATCATAACGAATCCAGCTGGTAATGGGTTCAACGTAGGGTAAGGCGGCATTTGAGTGAGCGGCTGATCGTGATACTGCGCGTCCCACGCTGGCGACCTCGCCCTGCCAGAGATGCCAAGGCTGGCTTGAGAGATAGACCCAAACATGTTTGCCTGGGTAAATCAGCGGTAGGTTGCTTTCTTTGATGTTGGCGATGATGTAGTCGGTACGGGTATTCACAAACCCAAAAAGCGCATCGCCAGTATTGGCGTAGTCGCCAGGGTAAACGCGTAAGTTATTAATGAACCCATCATGACGCGCAACGATTCGAGACAGGGCCAAATCGTATTCGGCTTCGGCTAACTGGCTCTGCCAGAGCTTGATGTCCGCAGCATACACCGGGCGTTGTTGCTCTATGTTGATCAGGACTTTGTGCGCCTTCACCAGCGTGGCTTGGCTGATGGCGTATTGCTCCTGGCGTTCATCAAAGTCATTTTGAGCAATCACGCCATCTTCCAGTAGGCTTTTGTAGCGTTTAAACTCCAGTTTCGCGAGAGCGTTGCGGCTTTCAGCGATATTGATTTGTGCTGCCGCTTCATCGGCTTGGGTATCCAGTAAGGCGTACTGTGCTTGGGCCTTATCGAGGGCAGAGGCAGCATGGGCAACGGCATAGATAAAAGGCTCTTGCTCAAGTGTCAGAATCGGATCGNCAGCCTCAACAAATTGGTTATCGGTGACATGAACGTTATCAATGATGCCGGGAACGCCGGTTGAAACCCGGACAATATCTGCATGAACGTAAGCATCGTTGTTGTAGACGATAAAATACCCTGAACTGTAATACAGTAGAATCAACACAACGACTGTGCTGGTCACCCAAATCCATTTGTTGATCTTACCCAGCCATCCCATGGGGCTTACCTGCTTGTGTGGTTTTTACGAGCTTATGTCTGTTTCCTCAGTTTAGCTAAAGATCACTCAACCCACATGCTCTGGACGAATCAGGCTATATTTGCAGGAAAGAAAGGGGAGATGCGTCATCATGGACCGAATCGTGCTTTTATTGTTGTGTCTGCTTAGTTGGCCTGTAGTTGCTGTTGATGTCTATTTAAGTGAGCAAAAACCACCGATAACACTGGCTGCTGAATCGATTAATCAGGCTAAAAAAGACGTAAAGGCCGTGGTTTATAAGTTCAGCAGTGATGTCATGCGAAAAGCGGTGTTGAATGCATTGGAGCGGGGAGTAAAGGTTACGTTAATTGTCGATGAAAAAGAGGCGTACAAGAGCAAGAGTCATATTGGAGAGATACAAAAAGCCGGCGCAACGGTTATTTTCTGGACGGTAGGAAAACTCCACGCGAAATTCTTTGTCGTTGATGACCAGCAGGCTGTGGCCGGATCATTCAATTGGAGTCGTTCTGCGCAGAGCAAAAATACAGAGATTGTGTTGGTTTTCGATGATCCTTCAGCAATTAGCCAATTTACTCAGGCATTCACACAACTTTTTAAATCTGCACAGTAATACCTGAAGTTCGTCGCAGTGCCGGTGAACCTGCCTGCACTAGGATGTTCTGAATTTGCATAGCAAGATACATTTGCATCACCTAAATTAGTTTGATCTAATGAATGGCGTTTAATACCTATTTTTATCTGGGCTAATCGGTTTGTTGTTGATGCAGCATGAGGAGTTGTTGAGATGCAGATAGAATCTTTTTTCGATCCGCGTACATTTACATTCAGTTATGTTGTCGCGGATTTGGCAACGTTGAAATGCGCAGTTATTGATCCCGTTCTTGATTATTCCCCTGCATCCGGTCGTATGGCATACGGCAATGCTGATCGTATCATCACATTCATTCAAGATGCTGGCTTCACATTGGATTGGATTCTAGAAACACATGTCCATGCTGACCACATTTCTGCTGCGCCATATATTCAGGAGGCGCTCGGTGGGCAGATCGCAATTGGTGACAATATCGGTGCTGTTCAATCAACCTTTGGCGTGATTTTCAACGCAGAAGCAGGCTTTGCGGCAGATGGTTCTCAATTTGGTCATTTATTTAGTGACGCAGAAACCTTTTCTGTGGGCAGTATCCGTGCACGCGTTCTGCATACGCCTGGGCATACGCCTGCATGTGTGACCTATATCATTGGCGATGCTGCATTTGTTGGCGATACTCTATTTATGCCGGATTACGGTACTGCCCGTTGTGATTTTCCTGGTGGAGACGCAGATCAGTTATTTTTATCGATCCAAAAAATACTGTCGCTACCTGAAGATACTCGCCTGTTTATGTGTCACGACTATCTGCCAGCGGGGCGTGATCATTATCAATGTGAAACAACAGTTGGCGATCAAAAGCGGCACAATATCCATATCCATGATGGCATCGGCCGGCAAACGTTTGTTGACGCCCGGCAAACAAAAGACAAAACACTGAATGCGCCGGCGTTGCTGTTGCCGTCAGTACAATTGAATATGCGTGCGGGTAATCTTCCTCCAGCAGAGGCCAACGGTACGCATTACCTAAAAATACCACTGAATAAAATCTGATATGACACTGTTACTCATCATAGGCATTGTGATTGGCTTGGTTCTGGGGCTAACTGGGGCGGGAGGGTCAGTTTTTGCTGTGCCTTTACTGATTATCTTTCTGAAAATGCCTGCTGAAGATGCCATGGGCGTCGCTTTGGCTGCCGTATCCTTATCGGCGGCGTATGGTATCGGCATACGATGGCGTAAAAGACAGTTCTTTGTTATACCCGCGCTATTGCTTGGAGTTACTGGCGTTGTGACCGCGCCGTTAGGTAAGTGGGCGGCGGTATATACGCCAGACCATGTGCTCCAAGGGCTGTTTTCATTGCTGGCGGTAGTTCTTGGTATACGTATGTGGCGCATGGCATCGCGTGAACCTGAGTCAACGCGGGTTGTTCGTGCGGGCGTGGATATGTCCGATTCGGATGATCGACATCTCTGTCGCTATAGTGACTCTGGCGATTTCGAGCTGAAGCCGCGTTGTGTTCGTGGACTAGTAGGTTGGGGGCTAGTCATAGGTTTTATGTCAGGCTTTTTGGGTGTTGGCGGTGGATTCTTAATTATCCCGATACTTCTGTATGTCAGCAGTATGCCGATGTCGAAGGCGGTGGGTACATCACTACTGATTATTGCGCCGGTAAGCCTTTCTGGTTTTATTTCCTACTACTGGTTCATGCCACATTTGTCCCTTGGTCAGCTTGGCTGGATTGTCGGTGGCGGTATTGTGGGCATGGCGGTCGGAACCAAGCTTGCTGATCGAATAGCGGGACCCAATTTGCAAAAAGTTTTTGCGGCGATATTAATCCTGTTGGTAGGTGTTAGTGCGGTTCAGGCTTTTATCTGATGGCCTGTTGAATTGTTGGCTCTGTGTCGATAGATCGCAACTTCTGACATTACTCCTGTCGAGAGTGATTTTTTGTAATCATAGAAAACAAAAAGGCCAGTATTTGCTGGCCTTTTTAATGACGTATCTAAAACTGTTGATTAGCCAACAATCTTTTTCATGTCAGTCATGTAGCCGCGCAGTTCTTCGCCTACGTATTCAACTGGGTGGTTACGGATCTCGTCGTTCACCTCGATCAGCACCTTGTTATCAACGCCGTTGTCAGTGTTGCCCAGGCCACGACCGATAACGGTAGTGTCGATCTTCGCCATGAAGTCTTTCAGCATTGGGCGAGCAGCTTGATCGAACAAGTAGCAGCCGTATTCTGCAGTGTCAGAGATAACAACGTTCATCTCGTACAACTTCTTACGAGCGATGGTGTTAGCGATCAGTGGCGTCTCGTGCAGAGATTCGTAGTAAGCAGACTCTTCGATGATGCCCGCTTCAACCATAGTTTCAAACGCCAGCTCAACACCTGCGCGAACCATTGCAACCAGCAGAATGCCGTTGTCGAAGAACTCTTGCTCGGTGATTTCTTGCTCGGTGTTGACTGCTTTTTCGAAACCTGTTTCTGCGGTTTCAGCGCGCCATGCGTGCAGGTTTTTGTCGTCGTTTGCCCAATCTTCCATCATGGTGCGAGAGAATTCACCGCCGATGATGTCGTCTTGATGCTTTTGGAACAACGGACGCAGAATGTCTTTCAGCTCTTCAGACAATTCAAACGCTTTGATTTTCGCAGGGTTAGACAAGCGATCCATCATGTTGGTGATGCCGCCGTGCTTCAGCGCTTCGGTAACGGTTTCCCAACCGAACTGAATCAGCTTAGAGGCGTAGCCAGCGTCGATGCCGTCAGCAACCATTTTTTCGAAGCCCAAGATCGCGCCAGTTTGCAGAACGCCACACAGGATAGTTTGCTCGCCCATCAGGTCAGATTTAACTTCAGCGATGAAAGATGATTCCAGAACGCCCGCGCGGTCACCGCCAGTAGCAGAAGCAAGTGCTTTAGCGATATCCCAGCCGTGGTCTTGTGGATCGTTTTCACGGTGAACAGCGATCAGTGTTGGTACACCGAAGCCACGTACGTATTCAGCACGTACTTCAGAGCCTGGGCACTTAGGCGCCATCATAACAACGGTCAGGTCTTTACGAACTTGCATGCCTTCTTCAACGATGTTGAAACCGTGCGAGTAAGCCAAGCACGCGCCTTCCTTCATCAAAGGCATGATCGCGTTAACAACCGGTGTGTGCTGCTTGTCGGGAGTCAGGTTACAAACCACGTCGGCTTGTGGGATCAGATCTTCGTAAGTGCCTACGGTGAAACCGTTTTCAGACGCATTCAGGAAAGATTGACGCTTTTCGTCGATGGCTGCCTGACGCAGAGCGTATGAAACGTCCAAGCCAGAATCACGCATGTTCAAACCTTGGTTCAGGCCTTGAGCACCACAGCCGACAACAACGACTTTTTTGCCTTTCAGAAATTCACAACCGTTAGTGAATTCGCTGCGGTCCATAAAACGACATTTGCCCAGCTCTTCCAGCTGGATACGTAGAGGAAGCGTGTTGAAGTAATTAGCCATGCTTGTTTTCTCCGGAATTAGGTTAATAGATGGAATGAATCACGAATGGCGCATAGTGTATGGGATGGTTATAATTGCGTAAATTGAAGTATTTTTAATTCTTTGTTGCAATTCATTCACTACGGCAGTCCATTATGGATTTCAGGCAACTGGAAATATTTACAATTCTTGCTAAAGAGCTGCACTTTGCTCGTACAGCCAAACAATGCCATATGACCGCATCGGCCGTGACCCGTTCAGTCCAGAGATTGGAAGAGACTGTGGGCCATCAATTGCTGGTGCGCAATAACCGGCACGTTGAGTTAACGCCCGCAGGTAGTGACTTTGCGCTGTTTGCGTCAGAGACTTTGGAGGAGTGGCGGCGTTTTCGTCAATCGTTGGATTCGCGGGCTGACCGAGTAGAAGGCAGCTTGAAGATATACAGCTCCGTCACCGGCAGCTATAGCATTCTGTCGCGTTTGCTGGGCACTTTTCGTCAGGCTTATCCGAATGTCGAAATTATTTTGCATACCGGCGACCAAGCTGAGGCGATTGATCAGGTATTATCGGGGAGTGAGGATATTGCCAGCGCCGCGTTGCCGGATGTGTTACCTGCCAGTATTGCGTTTAAAACATTAACATTTTCGCCCTTGAGATTTATCATGCCGGCTGAAGCAGGTGGAATCTACGAGGATGTTACGCGAATGCGGCAACAGGGCGGGGGTGAAATCAACCCGGCGCAATTGCCTTTGATCATCGCGGAGCGCGGTTTAACCCGATCACGCCTAGAAGCTTGGTTGCGCAAAAATCAGCAAAAGCCGAATGTTTATGCAGAGGTGTCAGGCCATGAAGCTATTGTTAGTATGGTAGCCTTGGGATTTGGCATTGGTCTTGTACCCGAGCTGGTTATTCAGCATAGCCCGTTGCAGGATCAGATTCGGGTCATCGATGATGCGCCAGAGCTGCAAGCTTTTCAGATTGGGTTATGTGTGGCTAAAGAGAAGCTCAATCAACCTGCGATACGTGCGTTTTGGGATTCCGCTAACCCTTCACTATTTTTATGATAACCCCTATTGAGGTATGCACTATGGCTGACGAGGACAAGCCAACAGCAAACGAAGGAGCTGGTTCTGACCAACAGGCAGAGCCACGTCAGGACAATTCTGACGCCCCTTCGATTGATCAGTTGGACAACCTTCTGCCCATCGACGATTTTGAAGAAGAGGTTGTTGAAGGTGATAAAACCGTACGCCAAAAAGGTGTATATCTGTTACCTAATCTATTCACAACCGCTGCTTTATTCTCCGGCTTTTTTGCCGTAGTTAGTGCCATGAATAACCGATTCGAGGCAGCTGCTATTGCGATGTTTATTGGCATGCTACTCGATATGTTTGATGGCCGAATCGCGCGTTTGACGAATACACAAAGTAAGTTTGGCGCTGAATACGACAGTCTCTCTGACATGGTTACGTTTGGTGTCGCTCCTGCGCTTGCTGTGTTCAGTTGGGCATTGTCTGATTTGGGCAAAGTAGGGTGGGCAGCTGCATTTATTTATGTGGCCAGTGCTGCGCTGCGTCTGGCACGGTTTAATACACAAATTGATACAGCGGATAAAAACTACTTTACTGGCTTGGCCAGCCCTTCAGCGGCTGCCATTCTAGCTGGAGTGATGTGGGTGAGCGCTGAGGCTGGATGGGTCGGTGACGCCTTGCCATTCAGTATGTCGATTGCGGTCTGTGTTATTACGGTATTGGCTGGCTTGTTGATGATTTCAAATGTGCAGTACTACAGCTTTAAAAGCCTTAGTTTGAAAGATCGTGTGCCATTTGTTGTTGTACTTCTAATCGTTATTGTTATCGCGGTGATCACAATTAATCCATCTGGTATCTTACTGTTATCTTTTTCCCTCTATGTCGCTTCGGGCCCAGTCTACGCCCTGAAACGCAAATTCTTTTCATCCGCCAAGTAAGTCTTCATTGCGGCGCTCATGAATCAAGGCTGTCTATACTGATGAGAATTTTCATCAGGAAGACAGCACGTGAGCCCTGTATCTGCACCTGAGCGAAAGCTCAACGGTATTGCCTTCTTCATCGCTGATCTCCAGATGGGCTTAGGGCCGTTATTGGCTGTGTATCTGGTTGCTGTTCTGAATTGGAACCCTGCAGAGGTCGGTTTGATGATTACCGCCGGCGCAATAGTAACTTTGCTGTTGCAGGTACCGATGGGCGCGCTTGTTGATGTCACGCGCCGTAAGCGCACATTGATAGTGGGTGCTGCGGTATTGTTGTCGGTTTCAACAGTGATTGTGCCATTGGCGCCCTCGTTAGCCACTATTCTTGCTAATACGCTGATTCTTGGTGCTGTCGCCGCATTTTTCGGCCCGGCAATGGCGTCGTTAGTACTGGGGGTGGTAGGGTCGGCGAGGTACGATCTCGTATTCGCACGAACCCAAATCTACCAGCATTCAGGTACCGTTTTTTATGCCGGTATTTTATTGCTGATTGCTATCTTTTCGCCGCTATCATCATCTGAGCAGGCGATAGCTCCATTCTACTTATTGCCCTTGCTCGGAGTTGGCTTGATCGTCTGGGTTTGTCGCTTACCTGAGAAGGCGATTAATCATGCCTGGGCCCGCGGCAGTGATAGCGAGGGCGTGAAAAATCCCGCGGTGTCAGCGTTTCAACTTGTTACCTTGTATCCCATGATCTGGAAGCTGGCGTTGTGTTTTTTCCTGTTTCATCTAGGCAATGCAGCGATGTTGTTTTTGATTTCTGAGCGATTGGCGTCTTCTCATCATGGCGGTAGCGCATCTGATGCGATTCTTGTGGCTAGTGGCAGTATTGTGGCGGCTCAGGCCATGATGGTAGCGATGGCTATTTGGGTTGTTGCTAAAGTGAATCAACGTGGCCGCAAGTTCTTCTTATTAGTCGCGTTCGCGGTACTCCCCATTCGTGGCTTTCTGCTGAGCCTGGACGATAGCATCGCTTATATGTTCACGGTTCAATTACTCGATGGAATTGGTGCAGGATTAATCGGTGCAGTCATGCCGATAGTGCTAGCGGATGTAGTTCGTGGTTCGGGTCATTACAATCTGGCGTTAGGCTTCTTGCTGACCGCACAGGGAGTCGGCGCCGCAATGAGTCAAACGCTAGGTGGCACAGCGGCCAATATGATGGGATTTGATAATGCGTTTTTGCTGTTGGCAGCAATTGCCTTGGTTGCATTGTGTGCCGTTATTACGTTGGTCCCTGAAACTGGGACATCCATTAAGGCATCTAGTCGCGGAGGTGAGTGATGGCTGTATGGGTATCGCTAATCTTCGGCCTTACATATGTAGGGCTTATTATTTGTGGGCATCCTCGAAGTCCGCTCGCTCGATGGCAGGTTGCTCTGCTAGGGGCATTTTGTGTGTTGGCGATTCAGGCAATTTCACTGTCTCAGGCGTGGCAGTCCATTAGTTGGGACATCATCGGCATCCTTTTTGGTTTGATGGTGATTTCGGGCTATATGCATCAGGCGGGCATCTTGGATGCGCTAGCGAAAAAAATCATCACACGTATGAGGCATCAACGGCAGGTTCTATTGGCGCTTATTATCATTTCGGCTGTGGGTTCAGCATTTTTAACCAATGATGTGGTTTGCCTGATTCTCGCCCCAATGGTGATTACGCTTTGTCAGCGTTATGAAATGGCCCCAATGCCCTTTTTGCTAGGTGTTGCACTCGCATCCAATGCAGGCTCCGTTGCGACGTTATCGGGAAATCCACAAAACATTATTATCGGCGTTTATTCTGGTATTCCCTACGCGCGCTTCTTTCTGACAATGGCACCGTTGGCCTGTGTTTCTGTGCTGGTTAACTATTTCTTACTGCGAATCATTTTTCGGCAATCCTTGGCGATGCCAATTAAAGTTGTTGATGACATCTCAAAACCAGTTGAGAGGGCGCGCACTGAGATTGCTGTATTTGCGATCGTTGTTATTCTTTTCTTTTCGCCAATCCCTATGTGGCTACCTGCGCTGGTGGGGGCCGTAGTTTTATTGTGTTACCGCAACCGAAAACCGGGTTTTTGGCAAACGATCAATTTACCATTGCTGCTGCTGTTTGTAGGGTTTTTTGTTCTCGTCGACGCCATGGATAAACAAGTTGTTCATAACTGGCATATTGATGATTGGCCGGGCATTCAGTCGGATCCCGGTGCATTTGTTGCGGTATTTGCGCCGGTGTTCTCGAATATTTTCTCCAATGTACCGCTCACCTTATTGTTTAAAAGCCTGATACAGTATTTTGATAACCCGGAGCACATTTGGCTGATGTTGTCAGCGAGCTGCACATTGGCTGGCAATGCGACGTTGTTTGGGAGTTTCGCAAATATGATTGTGGCGGAGCAGGCGCGTCCATATGGCATTCAGATGGGTTACTTCACGTTCCTGCGTGTGGGTGTTCTTTCGGCAATTATCACGATTGTGTGTGCTTACCTTTATCTCACCTATGTGGTTGTCACGTTTCAATAACGTTGCGCGATGATAGATTCCAAATGTCATCAGAAATGAATAACTTAGCGTATAAATCAACGGGCTTTCCGAATATTTTCTGTGCTACTTTAATGGGTAGCCCGTGTTGACTTAGAAAGCAGGTCATTCAAGGGATGCCCCGGTATTTATCGGGAGTGCACAAGGTCATTGCATGTTGGGAAATGCTTATGTTGATCAAAAAGTCAGAGACGATTAAATCGTCGGAAATTACCGGTGAATCCCAGTACCTCAAACGCCGGGATTTTATCAAAGGTGCTGCAGCAATGGGATTGGTTGGCGCAGCCATGCCAAAACAGCTATTGGCCGAAGAGGTTGATAAAACCAAGTCTCTACAATATAAGAAGGCGACCGCAGCAGACGAAAGCAAAGGTTTTTACACAGGCGAAACGTTAACACCCTATAAGGATGTGACGTCGTATAATAACTTCTATGAATTCGGTATGGGTAAGTCTGACCCATCGCGCTTTGCACCAGATGACCTGATTACTGACCCTTGGTCAGTAAAGATGACGGGGCATATCAAGAATCCGGGCACCTATCACATGGAAGACATCCTCAAACGGTTTGATCTTGAAGAGCGCATCTACCGACTTCGCTGTGTAGAAGCATGGTCAATGGTTATACCTTGGATAGGCTTTACGTTGAAAGACATGATCCAATGGTTGGAGCCGACCTCGAAGGCCAAATACGTTGCGTTTGAAACACTCTATGACCCCAAGCAAATGCCAGGACAGCGCTCGTTTACCAGTATCATTCATTGGCCGTACCGAGAAGGTTTACGGATGGATGAAGCAATGAATGATCTGACGTTAATGAGTGTCGGACTCTATGGGAAAACCTTGCCAGCACAAAATGGTGCACCGATACGTTTAGTGGTGCCTTGGAAATATGGCTTTAAGAGTATTAAATCCATCGTAGGGATTCATTTTTTAGAGTCTGCGCCAGAAACGTCGTGGGAACGATTGGCGCCCAATGAATATGGCTTCTATGCCAATGTGAATCCGAACGTGAGCCATCCGCGATGGTCTCAAGCTACAGAGCGTCGCTTGCCTAGCGGCCTGTTTGATTTTAGTCGCCGAAAAACTGAGATCTTTAATGGCTACGGCGATCAGGTTGCCAGCCTCTATAAAGGAATGGATTTGCGGAAAAACTTTTGATGTTATGGCTTAAGCTATTTGTTTTCCTGGCGAGCCTCACGCCAGCGATTGTGTTTTCGGGGCTTGCTGTAGCTGGTGCATACTCGCCTGATCCTGGTCAGGCATTGATTATTCGGTTTGCGCACACTGCGACGATCTTCCTATTGATTACGTTGTCGTTAAAGCCCATTGCCACATTAAAGGGATTGCGCCCGGTCATTCGCTTCTCTCGCATGGCGGGTCTATTTTGCTTCTTTTATGCACTCTTACACTTCCTTGCGTATCTTGCGTTCAAAACGGGGTTTATGTGGTCGTTGTTCGAGATGGATCTGGCTAAACGGCCCTACGTGTATGTGGGTATGGCAGCGTTTGTTATTTTAGCTTTAATGGCAGTCACTTCGACAAAATGGTGGCAACGCCGCTTGAAACGCAATTGGAAGATGTTGCATCGGTTGGTTTATCTAGCGCTGATTCTTATCATCATCCATATATTGTGGGTTGCCCGAAGTGATGTTTGGTGGACAGTCATATACGGCACGATCGGCACGTTATTGTTAGCGTGGCGTGCGCGATTGCATTGGCTAAAACGCAGAAATATTGCCGCGGAAAATCACCCTTCGTAGTTCGTTGTAAAACTTATTTAAAAAAACACTTGCGCGGAAAATGAGGTTCCCTATAATGCGCCTCCTCTTCACGCAGACAGGCAAACGCCAGCAACGTGTAGAGGCACTTTTTAAAGTGACTGAGTGAATGTGTTAGCCGGCTGAAAGCCTCACTAAATACTTTCACAAAAACTTAAAAAAGTGCTTGCGTATCAAGAGCTTGTCTCTATAATGCGCACCTCCTGACAAGGCATGGCCAGCAACGCAATTCACCGCGAAGCCGGCATTAAGAAAGACGACAATGACCGCTTCGGCGACACTGAAAACTTTCTTAAAAAACCACTTGCCAGTCGGAGTTAAGGATGTATAATTCGCATCCTCCTAAAGACATCGTCCAGCACGATGTGGCTATTTAAAAAACAGATCAAGTAATACGTGTGGGCACTTGTTGTATTCGTTTGTCATATATAAGACTCGAATCACAGTGTCCAAACTAAAATGTAAATTTTAGGTTTTAATACAGTATTCGAGTCGTGACAACCTTGGTTGTTGCAAAGCTTTTATAGTCGTAGTGACTTAAAAAACTTTAAACTGAAGAGTTTGATCATGGCTCAGATTGAACGCTGGCGGCAGGCCTAACACATGCAAGTCGAGCGAGAAAGCACTTCGGTGTGAGTATAGCGGCGGACGGGTGAGTAACGCGTAGGAATCTACCTAGTAGTGGGGGACAACATGTGGAAACGCATGCTAATACCGCATACGCCCTACGGGGGAAAGCGGGGGATCTTCGGACCTCGTGCTATTAGATGAGCCTGCGTAAGATTAGCTAGTTGGTGGGGTAAAGGCCCACCAAGGCGACGATCTTTAGCTGGTCTGAGAGGATGATCAGCCACACTGGGACTGAGACACGGCCCAGACTCCTACGGGAGGCAGCAGTGGGGAATATTGCACAATGGAGGAAACTCTGATGCAGCCATGCCGCGTGTGTGAAGAAGGCTCTAGGGTTGTAAAGCACTTTCAATAGGGAGGAAAAGCTAGTAGTTAATAATTGCTAGCCGTGACGTTACCTATAGAAGAAGCACCGGCTAACTCCGTGCCAGCAGCCGCGGTAATACGGAGGGTGCAAGCGTTAATCGGAATTACTGGGCGTAAAGCGCGCGTAGGCGGATAATTAAGTCGGATGTGAAAGCCCTGGGCTCAACCTAGGAATTGCATACGATACTGGTTATCTAGAGTACAGTAGAGGGTGGTAGAATTTCTTGTGTAGCGGTGAAATGCGTAGATATAAGAAGGAATACCAGTGGCGAAGGCGGCCACCTGGACTGATACTGACGCTGAGGTGCGAAAGCGTGGGGAGCAAACAGGATTAGATACCCTGGTAGTCCACGCCGTAAACGATGTCTACTAGCCGTTGGGAATCTTGTATTCTTAGTGGCGCAGCTAACGCGATAAGTAGACCGCCTGGGGAGTACGGTCGCAAGATTAAAACTCAAATGAATTGACGGGGGCCCGCACAAGCGGTGGAGCATGTGGTTTAATTCGATGCAACGCGAAGAACCTTACCAAGACTTGACATCCTGCGAACTTACTAGAGATAGTTTGGTGCCTTCGGGAACGCAGTGACAGGTGCTGCATGGCTGTCGTCAGCTCGTGTTGTGAAATGTTGGGTTAAGTCCCGTAACGAGCGCAACCCTTGTCCTTAGTTGCCATCAGGTAATGCTGGGAACTCTAAGGAGACTGCCGGTGACAAACCGGAGGAAGGTGGGGACGACGTCAAGTCATCATGGCCCTTACGTCTTGGGCTACACACGTGCTACAATGGGCAGTACAAAGGGTTGCCAAGCCGCGAGGTGGAGCTAATCCCATAAAACTGTTCGTAGTCCGGATTGGAGTCTGCAACTCGACTCCATGAAGTCGGAATCGCTAGTAATCGTGAATCAGAATGTCACGGTGAATACGTTCCCGGGCCTTGTACACACCGCCCGTCACACCATGGGAGTGGGTTGCTCCAGAAGTGGCTAGTCTAACCTTCGGGAAGACGGTCACCACGGAGTGATTCATGACTGGGGTGAAGTCGTAACAAGGTAGCCCTAGGGGAACCTGGGGCTGGATCACCTCCTTAAACGATTCAAACGATACAGCAATGTGTCCACACGTATTACTTGATCAATAGTCGGAAATTGATGAGCCCACCGTTGGGACGGTCAGCGTCAGTTGAATGATAGGCCGCACATCTTCTAGGCCTGTAGCTCAGCTGGTTAGAGCGCACCCCTGATAAGGGTGAGGTCGGCAGTTCAAGTCTGCCCAGGCCTACCAATTTTGCCCTGTGCTTCGTTGAGTCATTGCTCACGTGTTGTTAACACGCTTCGCAATCCCTCACCTTGCCCATGTCAAAATATGTAAGATCCCAAATGAAGAAATTCAAAGACGGTACACCAGACATGGGGCTATAGCTCAGCTGGGAGAGCGCCTGCCTTGCACGCAGGAGGTCAGCAGTTCGATCCTGCTTAGCTCCACCATTCATCAATTTAAGATTAAGACCATATCAAAACACATTTCCTGTGATTTAAGCGTTATTAGGAAAGTCTTTTGATCTGGTTTTAACAACCAGACGTTCTTTAACAAGGTAAATGAAAAAGCTGATAATAACATTGAGAGATGTCGTTAGTTTACTAACGCAACTTTTAATGATTATTCCAAATCCGTTTATTTCTCTTGTCTATCTTCGGATCGACAAAGGAATAAACAAAAAATATTGCATACATTGCATCTTAAGAAAAAAGTGTGAACTCAAGTGCACACAATGGCGAAAGGAACCCCATCATAAGTCGGATGGACGTTCCAAACTTTGTTTCTTGGCTGCTTAATATCACCGTAAGGTGACTACTTAAGTTTATGGTCAAGCGACTAAGCGCATACGGTGGATGCCTTGGCAATTGGAGGCGATGAAAGACGTTGGAGCCTGCGAAAAGCTCTGGGAAGGTGGCAACCAACCTATGATCCAGAGATGTCTGAATGGGGAAACCCACCTAGTGTAAGCTAGGTATCCTTTGACTGAATACATAGGTCATTGGAGGCGAACCCGGGGAACTGAAACATCTAAGTACCCGGAGGAAAAGAAATCAACCGAGATTCCCTTAGTAGCGGCGAGCGAAAGGGGATCAGCCGAGCTTTTAATTGATAGTGGAACGCTCTGGGAAGTGCGACCATAGTGGGTGATAGTCCCGTACACGAAATCAATTTTAAGACGTATTAAGTAGGTCGGCACACGTGATATGTTGACTGAAGATAGGGGGACCATCCTCTAAGGCTAAATACTCCCAATTGACCGATAGTGAACCAGTACCGTGAGGGAAAGGCGAAAAGAACCCCTGTGAGGGGAGTGAAATAGAACCTGAAACCGTATGCGTACAAGCAGTGGGAGCATACTTGTTATGTGACTGCGTACCTTTTGTATAATGGGTCAGCGACTTATTTTCAGTAGCAAGCTTAACCGTATAGGGGAGGCGTAGGGAAACCGAGTCTTAATAGGGCGTTTAGTTGCTGGGAATAGACCCGAAACCGGGCGATCTAGCCATGGGCAGGTTGAAGGTTGAGTAACATCAACTGGAGGACCGAACTCACGTATGTTGAAAAATGCGGAGATGACCTGTGGCTCGGAGTGAAAGGCTAATCAAGCCCGGAGATAGCTGGTTCTCCTCGAAATCTATTTAGGTAGAGCCTCGCATCTTACCCTCGGGGGTAGAGCACTGTTTCGGCTAGGGGGTCATCCCGACTTACCAACCCGATGCAAACTCCGAATACCGAGGAGTACAATTGCGGGAGACACACGGCGGGTGCTAACGTCCGTCGTGGAAAGGGAAACAACCCAGACCGCCAGCTAAGGTCCCAAAGTATAGTTAAGTGGGAAACGATGTGGGAAGGCTTAGACAGCTAGGAGGTTGGCTTAGAAGCAGCCACCCTTTAAAGAAAGCGTAATAGCTCACTAGTCGAGTCGGCCCGCGCGGAAGATTTAACGGGGCTAAACTATACACCGAAGCTGCGGATGCGTGTTTACACGCATGGTAGAGGAGCGTTCTGT
The DNA here is from genome assembly GCA_902705835.1 of BD1-7 clade bacterium. NCBI lineage: Bacteria > Pseudomonadati > Pseudomonadota > Gammaproteobacteria > Cellvibrionales > Spongiibacteraceae > BD1-7 clade bacterium. Next base: position 1,986 of record CACSIN010000017.1, on the reverse strand, counting down.
AAGCCTGCGAAGGTGAACTGAGAAGTTTGCTGGAGGTATCAGAAGTGCGAATGCTGACATGAGTAACGATAAGGGGAGTGAAAAACTTCCCCGCCGGAAGACCAAGGTTTCCTGCGCAACGCTAATCGGCGCAGGGTTAGTCGGCCCCTAAGGTGAGGCAGAAATGCGTAATCGATGGGAAACAGGTTAATATTCCTGTACTTCTAATAATTGCGATGGGGGGACGGAGAAGGCTAGGCCAGCGCGGTGTTGGTTCGCGTTTAAGGTCGTAGGCTGGGGACTTAGGTAAATCCGGGTCCCTAAGGCTGAGAACTGATGACGAAGCGAATCTCTGATTCGTGAAGTGGTTGATGCCATGCTTCCAAGAAAATCCTCTAAGCTTCAGATTATTAGAAACCGTACCCCAAACCGACACAGGTGGTCAGGTAGAGAATACCAAGGCGCTTGAGAGAACTCGGGTGAAGGAACTAGGCAAAATGGTACCGTAACTTCGGGAGAAGGTACGCCGCTGATGGTGAAGGGCTTGCCCCGTAAGCTATTGGTGGTCGAAGTGACCAGGTGGCTGCAACTGTTTATTAAAAACATAGCACTCTGCAAACACGTAAGTGGACGTATAGGGTGTGACGCCTGCCCGGTGCCGGAAGGTTAATTGATGGGGTTAGCTTCGGCGAAGCTCTTGATCGAAGCCCCGGTAAACGGCGGCCGTAACTATAACGGTCCTAAGGTAGCGAAATTCCTTGTCGGGTAAGTTCCGACCTGCACGAATGGCGTAATGATGGCCACACTGTCTCCACCCGAGACTCAGTGAAATTGAAATCGCTGTTAAGATGCAGTGTACCCGCGGCTAGACGGAAAGACCCCGTGAACCTTTACTATAGCTTCACAGTGGACTTTGATATAACTTGTGTAGAATAGCTGGGAGGCTTTGAAACCGTATCGCTAGGTACGGTGGAGCCACCTTTGAAATACCAGCCTGGTTATCTTGAGGTTCTAACGCAGGTCCCTTATCGGGATCGCGGACATTGTGTGGTGGGTAGTTTGACTGGGGCGGTCTCCTCCCAAAGTGTAACGGAGGAGCACTAAGGTGCGCTAATCACGGTCGGACATCGTGAGGTTAGTGTAAAGGCATAAGCGCGCTTGACTGCGAGACTGACAAGTCGAGCAGGTACGAAAGTAGGTCTTAGTGATCCGGTGGTTCTGTATGGAAGGGCCATCGCTCAACGGATAAAAGGTACTCCGGGGATAACAGGCTGATTCCGCCCAAGAGTTCACATCGACGGCGGAGTTTGGCACCTCGATGTCGGCTCATCACATCCTGGGGCTGAAGCCGGTCCCAAGGGTATGGCTGTTCGCCATTTAAAGTGGTACGCGAGCTGGGTTTAGAACGTCGTGAGACAGTTCGGTCCCTATCTGCCGTGGGCGTTGGAGATTTGAGGAAAGCTGCTCCTAGTACGAGAGGACCGGAGTGGACGAACCTCTGGTGTTCGGGTTGTCATGCCAATGGCATTGCCCGGTAGCTACGTTCGGACGGGATAAACGCTGAAAGCATCTAAGCGTGAAGCCTCTTCCAAGATTAGATCTCCCTGGGAACTTGATTCCCCTAAAGAGCCGTTGAAGACTACGACGTTGATAGGCTGGGTGTGTAAGCGTTGTAAGGCGTTGAGCTAACCAGTACTAATTGCTCGTGAGGCTTGACCATAAACTTAAGTGGTTAACAATCAAGAAACGAAGAAACATTGTGTGAGATGGGCAAGCAATTGTTCAGAGCATAGAGTTCATACGATAAGTGACAATGTATGCAATCGGATGCCCAATTGATCGGGTACAGCGAATTCATTTACCGAGTTAATGGTTGGATCGAAGATCCTTCCAACAGTTTGCTTGGCGACCATAGAGTACTGGAACCACCTGATCCATACCGAACTCAGTAGTGAAACGGTACATCGCCGATGGTAGTGTGGGGTTTCCCCATGTGAGAGTAGGTCA